>CAZRVL010000119.1:0-5470 GCA_964603455.1 uncultured Lachnospiraceae bacterium | reverse complement strand
AATATTATGAGCGAGAACACAGAAAAAACTTTTGAGGAAATGATCGACGAATCCCTTCGTCCGATCAACAATGGCGACCGCGTAAGCGGCGTAGTAACGTCGGTTTCCGACAATGAGATCCACGTTGACATCGGTGCAAAATTCACCGGAATCATTACATATTCCGAACTTACCGATGATCCTTCGGTCAAGCTCTCCGAGGCTTACAAGCCCGGCGATGAGATCGAGGCTGTCGTTGTTAAGGTAAACGATGCTGAGGGCGTTGCTCAGCTTTCCAAGAAGAAGATCGACGTTGCCAAGAATTGGCAGGTCGTTGTTGATGCGGCTAATGCCGGCGAGCCGATCGAGGTTAAGATCATCGACGTAGTTAAGGGCGGAGTTATCGGTCTTTGCAACGGCGTTCGTATTTTCATCCCCGCATCGCAGTCGGGTCTTCCCAAGGACGCTGATCTCCATGAGCTTCAGGGTCAGGTCAAGACTGTCCGCATAATTGATTTCAACGAGCAGAAGAAGCGCGTTGTTGCTTCGATCCGTTCCATCGAGCGCGAGGCTAACAAGGCACGCAAGGAGGCTTTCTGGGCTCAGGTCGAAGAAGGTCAGGAATACACCGGCGAAGTTAAGAGCCTCACCTCTTACGGCGCATTTGTCGATCTCGGTGGAGTTGACGGTATGGTTCATACCTCCGAGCTTTCGTGGAAGCGCATCAAGCATCCGTCCGATGTTGTTAAGGTCGGCGATGTCATCACCGTTACTGTTAAGGCTGTAGATAAGGAAGCGAAGAGAATCTCGCTCACCTACAAGACTCCCGATATGGATCCGTGGAAGATCTTTACCGAAAAGTACGCTGAGGGTGATACTGCAACTGTTAAGATCGTTTCTCTCATGGACTTCGGCGCATTTGCAGAGGTCGTTCCGGGTGCTGACGGACTCATCCACGTTTCTCAGATTTCCCGCGAAAAGCTTGCAAAGCCCTCCGATGTTCTCAAGGTCGGCGATGTAGTTGACGCGAAGATCACCAAGATCGATGATGAGGCTCACAAGATCAGCCTTTCGATCAAGGCTCTTCTCATTGATCAGGAGAGAGCAGCTCAGGACGACGCTGAATAATCTATTGATTCAACAAAAGGACGCAGTTTTTGCGTCCTTTTTTGCATTTCCTATTTACAAAATCGATTTTTTGAGTTATAATAATGGTAGAAGTACAAATTTTGGAGAATTTACATGAAAATTGCGATAATTGGAGCCGGAAGTATTGTTTTTTGCAAAACGCTTCTGCTCGACATAATTCAAATAAAAGGCATTGGACACGTTGATTTCGCGCTGATGGCTCCGTCAACAAGACATACTAATGATGTAAAACATTTTTTTGACCGTGTAAAGGCGGAAAACTCGATAGATGCGGATGCTTTTGTGACAACTGACAGAAGAGAAGCTCTTAAAGATGCGGATTTCGTCATTGCGACGCTGTCCATCGGCGGAATTGAAGCTAATTCGCTCGACATCGAGATACCGCTCAAATACGGAGTCGATCAGTGTATTGGCGACACAAATTCGATAGGCTCGATCTTCAGATCGCTGCGAACCATCCCGGCGATGCGCGAACTTGCACGTGATATGCGAGAGCTTTGTCCGAATGCGCTGTTGCTAAACTACGTAAATCCGATGACCACGGTTTGCCGTGCGCTTGACGATGAAGGTGTGAAGTTTGTTGGGCTTTGTCATGGTGTCCAAACGACGATACGACTGATTGCAGGCTACCTTAATTTACCTGTAGAGGAAATAAATTACATTTGCGCCGGAATAAATCACATGGCATGGTTTACAAAGCTTGAACGCAACGGAGTTGATCTCTATCCAGAGCTTCGCGAGAAATTTGAATTACCGGAATATTATGCTTCTGAAAAAGTACGCGGCGAAGTTTTTAGACATTTTGGCTATTTTATGACCGAATCTACCGGTCATCTTTCGGAATATCTTCCATATTTCCGCAAAAATGAGCTTGCACGCGGACTTTATTGTGATGAACCGGATTTTGGCGGCGAGACCGGCGCATCGCTGAAATGGGCTAAAAAGGTGCGTGAAAAATACAAGGATCGCGATATGCTGGCAGATGAACCGCTGACTCTGCCGAAGCGTTCGGTCGAATACGGTTCGTACATTATCGAGGCTGTCGCGCTCGACCGCCCATTCCGATTCAACGGAAATCTGCGAAATAACGGCATGATCTCGAATTTTCCCGCCGACTGCATTGCTGAATATCCGGTATTTGCGGATGGTTCGGGACTTCATCCGACATTTGTAGGCGAAATTCCGCCGCAATGTGCCGCGCTGAATCTGACGAATATAAATGTGCAGACCTTGACATTTTTAGCGGAAAAGTATTCCGACCCGGAGCTTGTCGTTCAGGCGGCGGCACTCGATCCGCTGTGCGGCGCGGTTTTGACGCTAAAGCAGATTCGCGAAATGGTCACTGAAATGCTCGATGCCGAGCAGAAATGGCTTCCGAATTTCGCAGGAAAGCGTCCTCGACCGACACCGACGATAGTGATCCCGAATGGGTTGGTTCGTGCGGATGTTCCGGCTGACCCTGCATTGGCGATTTCGACCCGACTTGCAAATTTGTGATATGATCTTAAAAAATGTATCAAAATAAAGCAAAGATCATCAAAAACTGCAAAAATATTTTTTTGTTGTCAGCTTTATTCGTGCTGATTATGCTCGGTGGCTGCGGAAATCGGTTGAGTGAAGCTGAAAATATACAAATTTCAACGGATGATTTCCCGAAAAACAGCTTCGAAACAGCCGAAAATATTGACGAATCGGTTCTTCCGTCTGCCGAAACAGCACGATTATCCTTTCTTGCTGTCGGCGATAATGTGATACATCCGTGCATTTACATGGACGCACAGAGACGTGCAGCGGCTGAAAAGATCAACGGCGATAAAAATGTGTCGGAATATGATTTCAAGCCGATGTACGCAAATGTTGCGGATTATATCACATCATTTGACCTTGCTTTTATAAATCAGGAAACGCTTATGGCGGGGGCGGACTTCGGATATTCGGGCTACCCGACCTTCAATTCGCCGCGTGATCTCGCATACGACCTGCTCGACCTCGGTTTCGATATAGTTAATCTTGCTAACAATCATATGTGCGACAAGGGAAAAAGCGGACTCAGCGCGACTGTTGACTTCTGGAAAGAACTCGATGTGACGATGATCGGCGGATATTCCGACCGCGAGGACTACTACACGCCGCGGATAATCGAGCGCGATGGGATAAAGATCGCTCTGATCGGCTATACCGAAATGACGAACGGTATGCAGAGCTACGGCGATGCTCCGATCGTTCCTTACACGGTCGATGAGGTCATTATAGATCAATTATCTGCTGCACGTGAAGCTGCCGATATAGTTATCGTTTCGGTGCATTGGGGCAATGAAAACTGGAATATCACGACAAATGAGCAGCAGAGACTGGCAAAGCTGTTCTGTGACAACGGCGCAGATGTTATAATCGGACATCATCCGCACGTGTTGCAGCCGATAGAATGGATAACATCTACTGATGGCGAGCATGAAACTTTATGCGCATATTCGCTTGGAAATTTTGTTTCGGCTATGATGTCATGGCAGAATATGGTTGGTGGATTTTTGACCTTTGACATCGTGAAAATGTCGGATGGAAGCTGCTTTATCGACTCTCCGAGATTCGTCCCGACTGTGTTCTACTATGGACCGAGTTATTTCAACACATATATATATTTTCTCGATGAATATACAGAATCAAAGGCATTGTCGCATGGAACTAAAAATCTCTACGACTCTTATGCAGCTCCCGAGACGATGGTGCAGTATGCCGAAAAAATAATGGGAGAGTTTATTTCTTATGACCTCGAACGCCGTGAAGCTGCAAAAGAACGGATACATGATTAGTTCAATATAGATCAATTATGTGCAGAAGTAAAAATCCATATTCTGCACAAAATATATTTGTATACGAATTTCAAAATTGTCATTTAAAATATGCTTTGACTATTGACAAATTGCTCGAAATATGGTAAAATATGTATGGAATGACAAATATTTTCCATTTATGGAATTAAATTGAAAGTGAGAAATATCATGAAATCAATAGGTATAGTTCGTAAAATCGATGAGCTTGGAAGAATCGTTCTTCCGATAGAGCTTCGCAATAAAATGGACATCAAAACTAAGGATGCCGTGGAAATTTTCGTCGAAGAAGACAAAATCGTCCTCAAAAAGTACACTCCGGCATGTATGTTTTGTGGAAATGCGGATGACATAATCAATTTTAACGGTAAACTTATTTGCAGAGCTTGCCTCGATGAGCTGAATAAGACAGCACAGGGCTGATCTATGAAAAAAATAATAGTCGATACCGACCTCGGCGGCGACTGCGATGATGTCGGCGCGCTTGCTGTCGCGTGCAATCTTGCGAAATGCGGATGTGCCGAGCTTCTCGGTGTTACATATTGCATCGGAAATCCGTGGGGCGGATATTTTACAAGATCGGAACTCGATTGGTTCGGATTTGAAAAAGTCCCTGTCGGAGTTTTGAAGGACGAGCAATTTATGGCGGGTGAAAAATATGAAAAATATTCGAAGCCGTATTGCCTTGAAAATAATGTGCAAACTGCCGAAAATGAGGAGGCAACTCGCCTTCTTCGCCGTCTTCTTGTCGAAAATCACGATGTGACGCTGATAGCAATAGGTCCGTTGCGCAACATTTCAAAGCTGCTCGATTCAACGGCAGATGACATTTCGCCGCTCAGCGGTCGCGAGCTTGTGAAAAAGTCATGTGTTGAATTTGTGACTATGCTCGGCTGCTTCAGTCGTCCCGAACACGTTGAATGGAATGTTGAGATGGATATAGATTCGGCGAGAAATGTGATCAAGAAAATGCCGGTGAAAACGGTATTTTCGCCGTTTGAGCTCGGCGATCATATTTTTACCGGTCACAATAACCAATCTTTGCCGGAAAATCATCCCGTCCGCGCAGCATATTATCTGCATTCGAGCCAAAAATCCTATCTTCGCCAGAGTTGGGATCCGATAACCGTCTATGCCGCGGTGACTGAGAGTCCGCTTTGGAAAATGCGCGAAACATCTGTCTTCATTGATGAGACAGGGCATTGTGTCGAGCAAAATATCGGGCAGGGAAGTGTGCCTATGTTTGTTCTCGAACAGGTCGCTTCGGATGAAGAAATTGCCGAAACTTTGGATGAACTTATGAAATAAAGAAAAGCTCTCTGCAATATATTGTGCAGAGAGCTGATTTTTTATTTCTTTTTCACCGTTCCGACCGGGAGCAGAAATTTGATCGCGTGTGGTACGACCGTCAGTTTGAGTATATCGACCTTGATTATTTCGCCATCAATACAGACTTTGGTTTCGGTCGGAAATTTAAATTCGACCGATTTTACCTGACGATAATTCACGACCCT
>CAZRVL010000118.1:0-5549 GCA_964603455.1 uncultured Lachnospiraceae bacterium | reverse complement strand
TGGTCACAAAAAGTAGGTAAGACGTGGGAAGAGAAATGAACTTTGCTCAGAGGTTTTTCGCGGATTGCGTGACAAGAGAGGTGATGAGAATTTGCAAAGATAGCTATTGTCTCTCATATCGTCTCCAGCGTCACTGGAAAGTGACATGAAGAAGAGGCTTGAGAGAAGGGAAAAGAATAGCCTTAGGAATATGAGCGGTCTTACGCGATAGCAAGAGAGGGAATCCTATCTAGTACGTTCTTTGCTAAGTTGAGCGTAGTGCAAGGGAGGATATATTCTCGCATACCCTTGAGCCACGCCCGAGACTTTTTTGTGGGCATATCCAAGAATCCAGTCCGAAAGGACGCAGATGATTGGCTAATATGACCCATGTGATAGTGTCCCAAGAGGTACACCGCTAGGTAGTACCGATTGGTTAGACACGAACCACGTTACTTTTTGCGGTCAAAAAGTAAGGAGGGTTGAGAAGGGCTATGTCCTTCGATAGGAGGTTCTTCGCGGGTAGCGTCCTTAAGAAGAGTGGTGCGTAAAAAGAATTGACATTTGTTTAGAGGTTCTCTGCGGTTAGCGTCGCCGAGATAGGTAGTGCGAAGGAAGAAGCATTGACCTCTCACATGCTTTCTCCCTCTACGTTCTTTTTGTCCGCTCGCTCCTTTGTCCCGTCTTTCCCTTTTATTTCATATATCGTTTCAGGCGGTAGTCGGGGGAGGAGAGGTAGGCACCGTCGGTCATTTCGGCGATGCGGCTGACGGTGCGTTGCCCGAGGCGGGCGGTGAGTGCGTCGAGGGTGAGGTTGGTGGTGATGACGGTTGGTTTTAGCTGTTCGTAGCGGTCGTTGAGCAGGGCGAACAGCTCGCTTTTGCTCCAGTCGCTGATATGCTCGGCTCCGAGGTCGTCGAGGACGAGGAGGTTGGCATGGCGGACCTCGTCTTGGAGGGAGCGGGATTTTTCGCGGTCGCCAAAGGCGTTTTTGAGGGAGTCGAGGTAGCGTCCGCTGGTGAGGAATACTGCTCGGTAGCCGCGGCGGGTCAGGTCGTGGACGATGGCGGCGGCAAGATGGGTCTTGCCACTACCGCATCCGCCGGCAAGGAGAAGCCCGCGTGTCGCGTGTGCGAAGCTGGCGGCAAGCTCTTTGGCTCGCTCGTAGGCTCGGCGGTTGGTGTCGTCTACCTGGAAGGTGTCGAACGTGCGATGGCGGAACCGCTCTCCGAGCTGGCTTTCGCCGAACAGTCGTTCGATACGGCGACGGTGGCAGACCTGGTAGTATTTGTCACATCGCATGACGACGGGGCGGATGATGCCGTCCTCGCGTACCAAAGTCCGTTTGCCACAGGCGAGTACGTCGCTGTCGGATTTGTCGCAGGTGCGGCAGCTGCGGGTGTCCTCCCACGCTCCGAGAATCCAATGCCCCAGGCGGAGCTTTTCGTCGTCGGTCGCCTCTAGTCCGAGTGCGTCGTCTGCTTCGTCAACGAGGTGGGCGAACTGCGTGCGGCCGCGTATCCGTGCGTTGTGTATCGGGGCAAAAACGGTCGTCGCAGGCACGGTGTCCTGCGTAGCAGGGCTGTCGGCTTGGTCGGCGGTGACGGTGGCTTGCGTCGGGTGGCTGTCTGCTTGTTCGGCAGTGGCGTGCGTCGGATGAGTGGCGTGAGTCGTGGGAGATTGTGCGTCGGTAGGTGGTATTTCCGTCATGGGAGCAACTCCTTTCTCTAAAAATAATCGTAACGGGAATTAGGGGGAGTGTTATGCGAAGGATTATGTATAGGTGGGCGGGGCTAACGAGAGGGAGCGGGTAGCGGTGAATGGCAATTTGCTTGTATCACTGCTCTGTGACGCTAACGCGAAGGGGAAGGTGTGCAGGGGCAATGCTTCTTCATTCGCTATAGCTTACTTGATGACGCTACCCGCGGGGGACCTCTAGGCAAAGGTCATTTCCTTCCTAGTCCTTACCTACTTTTTGTGACCAAAAAGTAGAGCGGTTCGCGTCTAACCAATCGGTACTACCTAGCGGTGTACCTCTTGGGACGCTACCCTTTGGGTCATATTAGCCAATCATCTGCG
Organism: uncultured Lachnospiraceae bacterium; assembly: GCA_964603455.1. Lineage (GTDB taxonomy): Bacteria > Bacillota > Clostridia > Oscillospirales > CAG-272 > Flemingiibacterium. The sequence goes on along the minus strand of CAZRVL010000118.1, from coordinate 3,491 downwards.
TCCTTTCGGACTGGATTCTTGGATATGCCCACAAAAAACTCTCGGGCGTGGCTCAAGGGTATGCGAGAATATATCCTCCCTTGCACTATGCTCAACTTAGCAAAGAACGTACTAGATAGGATTCCCTCTCTTGCTATCGCGTAAGACCGCTCATATTCCTAAGGCTATTCTTTTCCCTTCTCTCAAGCCTCTTCTTCATTTCTTTGTTACCCAAAGAAACGAAGCAAAGAAATGCAGCCACCCACGTACGGTTTCGAGCGGACTGGCACTTGGTTCTCCGTATGGCTCAAAAACTCACTTCACTTCGTTCGCTCAGACATTTTCGCCAAAGCTACTGCGAACCTTCGAGCCGTCCGCTTCGCGAACCCCTCCCGAAAGTGGCAGATAATACCACCATACTTCCCGCCCGTCCTTATATGACTACCATCTGCCGACATTCCTTTTATTTCATTCTCCGCGTTCTTTATGGGTTCGGGCGTTTTTGCTACTTTTTGGTCACAAAAAGTAGGTAGAGTCTGAGAGAAGAAATGACATAGTATAAGAGCTTCCTCGCGGGCAGCGTGACCAAGAGAGGTAATGAGAATTTGCAAAGATAGCTATTGTCTCTCATCTCGTCCTCTGCGTCACGAAGAGGTGACATTCGTAAGAAGTACAGCTATCATCCTCAGAGGTTCTTCGCGATTCGCGTCGCCAAGCTATGTAGTGTGTGAAAAGGCGGGCTATTGTCTATAGGGCATTCTCTCCTTGCGTCACGAGGAAGTGACATACGCAGGATGTTTATCTATGGGCAGTTACTCTGCGAAGAAGGCTTCTGTCCAGCGGAGTGTATGCTTGGCAGTCTTGCTTGGCTTGACGAGAGCGGTGTGCGTCGGTGCAGTCTTACTGGGCTTGGTAGGTGCAGTCTGCGTAGGCGTGGTAGGCGTGTTAGGTGTGGTCTGTGTAGGTGCAGTCTTGCTTGGCGTGGCGGGTGCAATCTGCGTAGGCACAGTCTTACTCAGCGTGGTAGGTGCAGTCTTGCTTGGCGTGGCGGGAGCGGTGTGCGTAGGTGCAGTCTGAGTAGGTACAGTCTGCGTAGGTGGAGCAGGCGTGGTAGGCATGGCGGAAGCGGTGTGCGTCGGTGCGGGGAGGTTGGCTAGGTGGTGGGGGAGCTTTTTGCCGAGGAGGTTGGAGAGGGTGAAGTTCTTTTTGCTGCGGGCGGTGTGATATTCGGCGTGCTTGGCATGGAAGAGGGCAGATAGCGTTGCTTCACTATGCCCTTGCTGTAGGGCTGATTCGATATAATGGCGATCGGCTGTGGTGTGGTGGGTGCTGAGCGTGTGCCACAGGGCAAGCAGTCTGCTAACTAATGCGGGTATATCCGTCATATGCGGTACAGTCATCCCTACTGTATCTGTCTTGCCTGCATTGCGATAGCCTGCATCATAGCGTGTATCTGTCTTGCTTGCGTTGGCAGAGCTTGCATCATAGCGTGCTTCTGTCTTGCTTGCTTCTGTATATGCGGGTATATCCGTCGTGTGTGGTGCGGTCAGCTGTGCCGTATCTGCCTTGCCTGCATTGCGATAGCCTGCCTCATAGCGTGCGTGGGTCTTGCCTGCATTGGCAGGGTTGGCAGTATGGTTTTTACTGGGCAGGTTTGTGCTTTTTGCATAATTGGTATTTCCGTCTGGCATGTTGCCGTTAGGCGATGGGGCATTGTCCGTACAGGGGGCAGAAGAGCGGTCTGCATCGGAGCAACCTGCATCGCAGTAGCCTGCAATAGAGCGGTCTACATCAGGATAATCTGCATCGCAGTAGCCTGTGACAGTGCGTCCTGCACTAGGGCAACCGATATCAGAGAATCCGTTATCAGAGGATACGGTATCAGAGTATCGGGTATCCGGTATCAGGCGGTGCTGCTCAGAAATCTGCGTAGGGGAAATGGTTGGGGGCGGCAGAATGCTTGCCGTCTCCTTATAGTGGGGGCGTTGATGACGGAGGAAGTTGACAACCTCGATATAGCCGATGCCATCGACCGTATACCGGCGGATGAACCCGCGACGAGCCAGATCGGCAAGCAGAGCGTCAACATCGCAATCGTCAGCCGGCAGGATGTCCCATTTGATTTGGCGGGGGCGGTCATACAGCCTGCCCTCCCGATCCGCCAGACACCACAGCCCCGCGAACAAAAGCCTGCCCAGCGGAGCGACCTGCATCAGCTGTTCATTGCGAAAAAACCCCGGCTTGATGTTACGTGCCCGCATTGGCGTGTGCGTCCGTCGCCGTCATCGTCATCGTCGGCATGGGCGAAGGTGCGTCCGCTACCTCCGTCGCCGTCATCGCAGACACTGCCCTCGGCATAGTCGGTGGCGGTACTGCTGTCGCAGAGCTTGCCGTCATTGCAGAGCTTGGCGACGCATCCGGAGAGCGGGCAGGGGCGAAGCTGCGACAAAACTGCTCATCGCCATACGCAAGCTGTGACCCGTTGATTCGGCAGAACTTCTCGTACTGAAACTCCGCATTACCGAGCAAAATCTGTCTCAGCGAGCAGACACCATCCGCAAGATGGCGACATAACACCGCTGTACAAGTAACGATAGTAGACATAATAGCCTCCTAAATATAAGCTGACACCGTCTCTTCTGTGCAACAAGCACTCCGTGATAGACACCGACCGTATCAGGCTATTTGTGATGGTATTTCCGTCTACGAAGGGGAAGAAAAAATCTCCCCCGCAGACGGTATACAAAGGGCAGGTTGACCCTGCCAGGGAGTAGGCATCACCGCGACGAACAGCCGCGGCAATGAAGGGGGGAAGTGCCAAACGGCAAAAACCGTCAGCATCCAAGGGAGCTGAGGTCATCGGCAAGAGGAGAGAACCGACAGACCGTCAGCAGTGCCAAGCCTGCCGAGAAGAGAGGCGGCAGACATCGGCGGGCAATCGCGGTGAAGGCGACTGCATCCAGACGGAATAACAAGGTGCTAATCGGTATAAGCAATCCGTAATTCCGTCCTTGCAATATGGATTATACGGTATTTCCGTCCGCGTGTCAACCCCCTTTTTGCCCAAAAGATTATTTTGAAATAAGAGAGGGAACAAGGGGAGGGTAAGAGGGGACAAGGGGACACCCCTTAAACCCCGCCCTTCTATGCATACGCCGACAAAGGCATATTACTTCTTTTCATGTACTATCTTGCTTGTCACGCTATCTGCGGAGAAGGCTTGTGATAGCTCAATGCTTCTCACGCACTACCTAGCATGGTGACGCTAACGCGGGGAAGTACTTGTGCTAGGTCACTTCTTTTTACGCACTACATAGCTTGTCACGCTAACCGCGAAGAACCTCTGAGGATGATAGATATCCTTCTTACGAATGTCACTACCTCGTGACGCAGAGGACGAGATGAGAGACAATAGCTATCTTTGCAAATTCTCATTACCTCTCTTGGTCACGCTACCCGCGGGGAAGCTCTTATACTATGTCATTTCTCTTCCCATTCTCACCTACTTTTGT
>CAZRVL010000117.1:0-5567 GCA_964603455.1 uncultured Lachnospiraceae bacterium | reverse complement strand
CGTAACAGCTTTGACTGTGTAAACAGCGGTGTCGCGCAAAATCTCCTGCATCGAAGTTGCGATAAATTTCGCTGCCGAGCCGTAACCCGGAGTATGGTCTGTGCCAACAACGTCATTGTCGATGGTTTTGGGTACGCCCATTATGCGCATTTCATAATTTTTATCAGCAAGCCACTCGGAAAGCTTGGCAACTGTGTCCATAGAGTCGTTTCCGCCAATGTAGAAGAAATATCTAATGTCGTTGGATTTGAAAAATGCAAGAAGCTCTTCATAAATTTCTACTCCTGCCGAACCGTCCGAAGGCGGAAGCTTGCGCCGACATGAACCGAGCGCGGCAGCCGGAGTACATTCGAGCAGTTTGAGATCCTCCTCCGAAAGCTCAGTCACATCAGTAAAATGACCTGCGAGCATTCCTTCAACTCCGTTGAACGCGCCAAAAATGCGCCGAATCCCCTCGGATTCCTGTGCGCCGCGAATTACTCCGGCGAGAGTTGCGTTGATAGCGGCGGTCGGCCCACCGGACTGACCGACAATTGCGTTTCCGATTAGCATAATTAATCTCCTGAATTTAGTACTTATTATATTTTACCACAAAAGCAGACGGTTGTCAATAGATTAGTTACAAAATCGAGCATAAAAATCCAAAGTTTACAATTTGTTAAATTATGAACCGGTCGAACGATAATGTCTGACACCAATCTTCCATAAAATTCCACATGGAATGAGAAAAATCAGCGAAGCCAACGGAATTATCATCAAAAGTTTATTTTCCGAACGGTCGGTCAAATACAGAAATGGGTAATATTGGATTAGAGCGAATGGGAAAATATACGTCAAAATGCACAAAATTTTCTTGCCGTAAATTCCGAACGGATATTTTCCGTACTCTTTTACACCATCCGTCAAAATATTCATAAATTCAAGTCCCTCGGTCGTGAAAAAACATATCACGGCATAAAGCGTGAATATTCCCGAAAACACCAATGCACCGCACAAGACCATAAGTATCAGGCAAAATATTTTGCCTATCGTGAAACTAATTCCACATTTCGGCATAGCCCATGCGAACACGATGGCTGCCTGCGCAAGGCGACCGATCCGAGTGAACTCGAATTTTGTAGTGATCACCTGGAAAAGCTCACCGCGTGGACGAACTAAGATTCGGTCGAATTGACCATTCGAAATTATGGTCGGAAACTGATCAAGTCCGCGAACAAAGCATTCGGCGAGGGCAAATGATATATTTATTGTAGAAAAACATATCAAAACTTCTTCAAATGTGAATCCATCGACCGAATCGAAGCGCATGAACATGAACATCATGCCGAAGAAAACCGAAAACGATGCCAAAAATTGCGAGATCGTACTGAGGATGAACGATGAACGATATTCCATCGCCGACTTCACTTGGATCGAGAGCATCCTGAAATACAGACGGATATTCGAAACTAGTTCCATAATTAACCTCCCTGCAAAGCTACGCGGCGGAGTGCGTGGGACATCCAGATCCTTCCAAATACTATTAGTAAAACTGCCCAGAATATTTGCAAGGCTATGGCGTTCAAGGATTCTGAAATGTTGAGATTGCCACCGAATATCAGAAATGGTGTGCTTTGAGTTGCGGCAAACGGGAGCAAATTTAATATATTTTTTACATTTTCGGGCAAAAATGGCAGAGGAATTACTCCACCGGCGCAAAATTCACCGACAGTTGCCGCGACCATACGCACGCCACGCGAATCTGTTGTGTAAAATGACGAAATATACACCAGCATTGAGATCGAGATCAGCACGACAAATCCAGTGATCAGTGAAAATGACGAAAGAATCAGCATCACAGGATCGCTCGGCAGACGCATTGCGAACGGTTCGGGCAGCAGGGCAGAGACGATGAATATCGGAAAACAGCGCATTATTGCACGTGAAAGCCGCAGCGAACAGTTTTTGACGAACCACATCGAGTAAATGTCAACAGGACGGCAGAGTTCAAGCGCGATCTTGCCGCTCGATATGTCCGAAAAAATTTCGTTGTCGAATATCCAAAGCATGAACATCGAAAGTAACCCTTGCTGAAGCCAAATGTAGGTGTAAAGCCCTGACCTTTCCATCGGAAAACTTGTCGGGTCGGTGCGCCAAAAGGCTTCGTAAACCAGAATTTCGAGTGCGCCCCAGGCAAATTGCGTTACTATGCCGGCGACGGCGGCGGCACGGTATTGTAGTCCGGCGATGAATCTTATCTTAAAGAAAGAAAAATATTTCTGAAACGGAGAAAATCGACTACTCATATGCCGTACTCCTTGTACATTCTGACAATGATTTCATCAATCGTGCAGGAATTAACAGAAATATCATTTAGTTCTACGTTTGAAGCTAAAAACGAGATCAAATTCGAGACCGAGCAATTTTCGAGTGAAAATTCACTCCTGTGTGAATCACCTGACGATTTGTCATCGATCATATTTACGCCATGAGGTAACGAGTTTATCTGCCCGGAATATTCCGCGGTGACGGTCTTTTGTCCCTCAAAGCGGTGCTTGAGCGAATCGAGCTGACCATCGAGCAAAATTTTTCCTTTTCCGATGAGGATGATCCGATCTGTCAGGGCTTCGATGTCCTGCATATCGTGTGTCGTCAAAATGACGGTGGTTTGACGTTCACGGTTGATCTCGCGCACAAATTCGCGCACTGCAAGCTTCGACACAGCGTCAAGTCCAATGGTCGGTTCATCCAAAAACAAAATTTTTGGCGAGTGTATAAGCGCGGCGGCAATTTCGCAGCGCATTCTTTGACCAAGTGAAAGCTGCCGCGTCGGCGTTTTTAAAATCTCGCCGAGATCAAGCAATTCGGTCAGTTTTTGTATATTGTGTACGTATTCATTTTGCTTGACTGAATAAATATCTCTCAAAAGTTCAAACGAGTCGATGACCGGAACATCCCACCAGAGTGCCGATCTTTGACCGAAAACTACGCCAATATCGGCAACGTGCGCTTTTCGTTCGTGCCACGGAGTTCGTCCATTGATCAGGCATTCACCCGAATCCGGGGTCAGTATCCCTGACATGACTTTGATCGTTGATGATTTTCCCGCGCCGTTTGGACCTATGTATCCGACCATTTCGCCGTCATTTATTTCAAACGATATGTCGGACAGAGCTTGAATTTCGTCATATTTACGAACAAAAAAGCTTTTGACGGCATTTTTGAAGCCTGCGTCCCGCTTTGCAACGCGGAAAGTTTTGCGGATGTGTGAAAGTTTTATCATAAAATCGCCTTTCGAATTTTTGACGGCAGCCGCTCCGTTCAAAATTCATGTTTTTATCCGCTTTGGTAACGGCAAAGCTACATAATTATATCACAAAACATGATCTTAAAGGTAACTTTTATGTAAAATAAAATTGTATGATATGTAAATTATAGCGGCAAAAAGCAATATGCCGCTATAAAAATTTATTCAGCTGTCAAAAGTTCTGAAACTGTGACAAATTCGAAGCCTTTTTTGATCAGTGCAGGGATGAATTTTCGAAGCGCACCGGGGGTCGGACTGTCGCGTCCGATAAAATCGTGACAAAGAATTATCGAGCCGTTTCGGGTATCATTTTCTACTGTTTGCACAATTTCTTCTATCGGGGTATGCGCCCAATCCCGCGTATCGACTGTCCAAAGTATGAGCGTGTAATCGTTAGCTTCCGCTAAGGTTTCAACATTTTTCTGAAACGATCCCTCGGGCGGTCGAAACAATTTCGGGCGATAATCTGCGATCTCATTTAGCAGACGCTCGGTTCGCATTATTTCGCTGTTGAGCTGCTCAGTGGAAAGTTTTGACATTTTCGGGTGCGACCATGTGTGATTTCCAATCTCATGCCCCTCGGAAAGTTCGCGTAAAATCAGCTCAGGATAGCGTTCGGCAAGCTCACCGACAACAAAAAATGTCGCTTTTGCGTTGTATTCCTTCAAAATATCGAGGATCTCGGCTGTATATTTGTAGTGAGGACCGTCATCAAAAGTCAGCGCTATCTTCTTCGAACCGTTATCATGTCGATATACGGCTGTAGAATTATTTGCTTCTGTTCGGCATAGAAGTATAGGGCAGAGAAGTACACATACAATAATGAAGAAAATTGTGGTTCTCATTCGCTTCACAGACCGCACAGCTCCTTTATTGAGCCAAATCTATATCCTTGAGCTTCCAATTCTGTAAGATATTGGTCTAAAATCGCGGCATTTGTCGCACTTGTCGGATGGAGCAACAAAATTTCGCCGTTGTGCGTGTGATCCAATAATTTTTGCAGCGCGTTGTTAGGGTCTGGCTGCGCGTTGTTGTCCCAATCGGCATATGCAAAGCTCCAAAAAATGGTCTTATATCCCATTTCTTCCACTATTTTTAAATTATCTTCGCTGAATGTTCCCTCTGGCGGACGGTAGACCTTCGACAATTTATGCCCTGTGAGCTGATCGGTCAGCTTTTCTAAACCGCATAGCTCGGTTTCGAAATTTTCGCGAGTGCCATATTTTGCCATATTCTTGTGCTTCATAGTGTGATTGCCGACTGTATGACCTTCGTCGAACATCCGTTTTACAAGCTCTGTATTCGATTCTACAAGATGCGAAAGTACGAAAAAGCAGCCTTCGGCATTGTGCTTTTTCAAAATATCGAGCACTTTTTCGACATTTCCGTTCTCGTAGCCCGCGTCAAAGGTCAAATATATCACTTTGTCGCCCGAAGCATCGGCGTTATGGTCGAGAAAATAGCCGCCGTAATTTTCGATATATGAAAATTCCGGTGGGAGCGGCGGCTGCGTGTGATCGGACGTGCGGTTACAGTACCAGTGGGATTCGGTCGCGGAGAGCGGATTTATTATCAAAATTGACAGAAACAGTGACGATAATCTCGCCACAGATTTTTGGATATTCATTTTCATCACCTCTTGGCTTTGATTCAAATATAGTATTTACAAATTGTACGCGATTATATGCGTTCAATTAAAGTAAAGATTTTGGCGATTACTCACAAAAAATGTTTACCAATTTGTACAAAGCTCTGATTATCTGTTTATAATGTTGACAAATGAAAAAAGTGTGATATAATGAATATATGAAATGAAATGAAATAGTAATGTCCTTTGGCAACATTATTCGATCTGCTTTTTATCATTTATATAATGTTGTTAATATCTGTTACACTTATGAACAGCTCATTACGCAGCACGGAACGCTCGACATCCTGATCGGTTTTTTGGTCTGTACAAATTGCTGATGAAGACCGTTTCAAAGCGAAAGAACAAGTCCGGCGAGACTCTCTGAGCCTCTGACAGGGTTTTTGAATATGCGTATATTTTCTTTTTTATGTGCTGATTATACATTTAAAAATGTATAAAGTACTCGATTATACGAAAAAGTATTCAATTCTGTTGATTGTGCCAAAAATATTTCATGAATATTTATACATGATTATTCGGTTTTGGACTTGAAATTACACCGAAAAAGGTGTATAATATATGTATAAAAATAAAAACATCCGAAAAGAGGAAAATTATCATGGATAAGAAAAACATAAAGAAAGTCGTTTT
>CAZRVL010000116.1:0-5567 GCA_964603455.1 uncultured Lachnospiraceae bacterium | reverse complement strand
TGTGCTTTCGAAAAAAAATCCGAGCGTCCATTCTACGGACGTTGGGATATACATGGGATATTCCAAGCCGAGCGTCAGCCGTGCGGTCGGGATACTTCGCCGGGGAGGCTTTCTCGATATGCAGACGGATGGTACGCTCTCGCTGACCGAAGCCGGGCTTGAGGTCGCAAAGCGAATTTACGAGCGTCATACGGTGATAACCAAGGTCTTGACGATGCTCGGAGTTGACAGCGATACTGCAGTGTGTGATGCCTGCAAGATCGAGCACGATATAAGTGATGAATCGTTCGAGGCAATAAAGCGTCATCTCGATAAATACGGTGAAAAAAGCGGCTCATAAAGGCTCATGAGCTTTGATCCGAATATTCGCAAAGGTAAAAGCGACTCCCTTTTAAAGAGAGCCGCTTTTCTTGTTATTCGTTTGCAAGCTTGTCGAAATATTCGATAACGCCATCGTAATAATCTTCAGCCGCGCTGCTGTTTTTCGCGTAGTACGAAGCGAAGTCCATCGACTTTTCATCTCTGAGAAGTCTCTGATATATGAACGAAACGCCCTTCCAGTTGTCATAAACATATCCGAAGTCGAATATGCGGTTTTCGACTATCATGTCGAGCATCTTGACCGACTCATCATCGTGCGAATACTTGACCTTGAGTGCGATCTCATAATATGCCGGGAAGACGATCTTATGCGTCTCGGCGTTGAGTGCTTCGGTTATGATTCCGACAAATTCGAGATCCTGAACCGATTTCGGTATCGCGAGAGCTGCGTGTCCGCCATCGACCATCGTGTAGTATCCGTCCTGTGCCTCGTCAAACTTCGGGTAGGGAAGTATGCCGTATTCGTTCTCGCGCTCACGGAAGTATTCAACACTCATGCTGAGCGTTCCGGGGATCATAGCGGTGAGATCGTCCTTGAAGGCATACGGAGCTGCAAGCCAGATGTTCTCCTGAGTGTACTGCGGACGGTCGGTGTTCACGCCCTCGTTCTCGTAGCAGAACTTGAAGAGCTTTTCGAATATATCTATCGTGCGCTCGTTGTTGTAGGTGTATTCGAACGTGCCGTCCTTTTGCTTTGTGAATATCTTGTTTCCGCACGACCAGAGGAATGCGTTAGCTTCCGAGCCCATCGAGGTCGTGAGTCCGTAGTAGTCGTATTCATCGCGCTGACTGTTTCCGTTGAGATCCTGATATATCCCCTTGCAGAGATTTGCCATATAGTCCATAGTCCACTTGCCGTCATAAACTATATCGTAAAGGTTGTCGAAGTGGTAGTTATCCGCTGCCTTCTTGTCATAGAATACGCAGTAGGTTCTCGAAAGTGCCGACAGCGCATAGTCACCGACCGCGAGTATCGCAACACCGTTGTATGTCAGGTCTTCGACAGTCGAATTTGACCACCAGGGCTTTTCGAAATTGATGTACGGCACATCGTACCAGTTCATGAGAATATCGGTCGTAGCAAGTGCGCTGAGCTTTACGACGTGGTTCGAGACCATCTGATATTCGTCATCACCTGCCATGACCGACTGCTGTACGAGGGTGTTTACATTGCTGTAGTTGTCAGTCACAGTTTCGAGCTTGACATCAAAGCGTTCCATGACCGCCTGATTGCGCTTGTAGACCGCATCGTTTATTACATCTCCGTTTGCTTCTTCGGCAATGTAGTCGGCTTCGATGTAATCTGCCGTGATGGTCGTGAAGGTATTTCCGTCGAATTTCTTGTCGGGAAGATCATCTGAGACCTCGGTCTCGGCTGCAACGGTCGTGTCCGCAGTAGTGTCGGACGCTGTGGTTTCGCTCTGAACCTCGTCTTGAGTTCCGCAGGCGAACTGGGACAAAACGAGTGCGCAGAGTATTGCGAGGGATATAATGCGTTTTTTCATAATTGCCTCCAATAAAAGTAGTAAATCTATTATATCAGACAATTGTGAACACATTCGCTTTTTTTTTTGCTTATGGAAAACTTTTTATGAATAATATGTTAAATATGAATAATATTAAAAGGCGGAGAAAATCTCCGCCCTTTAGAGTCTTATTTTTCGGCTAATTTGTCGTAGTATTCCAATATGTCGCTGTAGTGAGCTTCGACCGATTCGCCGCGCTTTGCGTAGAACGAAGCGAAATCCGAGGACTTTCCGCCGATCAGAGTTTCGAGCAGGAATGATGCACCCTTCCAGCTGTCATATATGAAGCCGAAGTCGAACACACGGCTGTCAACGATCATGTCGAGCATCTTGACCGACTCATCGTCATAGGAATATTTTACCTTAAGTGCGATCTCGTAGTATGCCGGGAAGACTATTTTGTGCGATTCGGCATTGAGTGCTTCGGTGATGATACCGACAAATTCGAGATCGGATACAGTCTTCGGGATACCGAGAGCCGCGTGCGAACCGCCGACCATCGTGTAGTATCTGTCCTGAGCCTCATCGAGCTTCGGATAGGGAAGTATGCCGTATTCGGTGCTTCTGTCGCGGAAGAACTGGACTGCGAAATTCAGTACTCCGGGTATCATAGCCGTCAGATTGTCGTTGAAGGAATAGAGCGCGTAGTAATGCTTGTAGTTGTCGGCACTTTTGTACTGCGGACGGTCTACCGTGATACCATCGGTCTCATAGCACATCTTGTAGAGCTTTTCGACTATCTCGACCGTGCGCTCGTTGTTGTAGGTGTATTCGAACTTGCCGTCATCGGTCTTCGTGAAGACCTTGTTGCCGCACGCCCAGAGGTAGGTGTCTATCGGCGAGGCAAGTGTCGAGGTCAAGCCGTAGTAGTCCTCACCGTCACGCTGACCGTCTCCGTTGAGGTCTTGGTAAATGTCCTTGCAGAGAGTCGTGATGTAGTCGATAGTCCATCTGCCTTCGTTTACGACCTCGTAGAGATCCTCGAAATGATAGTCCTCAGCCGCCTTCTTGTCGTAGAAGTAGCAGTAGGTGTTCCAAAGGCTCGAAAGCGAATAGTCACCGACCGCCAGCACCGTGACACCGTTGTAGGTCATGTCCTCGACTGTTGAAGGTGACCACCACGGCTTCGAGAAGTCTATGTACGGTACATCGTACCAGTTCACGAGAATATCGTTAGTCGCGAGATTTCCGAAGTCAACGACATGGTGTGCGACAAGCTGATATTCATCGTCTCCTGCCATTACCGAGGAGGTGAGCAGCGGATTCAGCTTCGAGTATTCTCCTGCCGAGACCGTTTTAAGCTCGACATCGAAACGCTCCATGACCGTCTGGTTGCGCTTGTATACCGCATCGTTTATTACATCACCGTTCGCTTCATCGGCTATGTAATCGGCTTCGAGATTCGAATAGGTGAGGGTCGTGAAGGTCTTTCCGCCGAATTTCTTGTCGGGAAGGTCATCCGTGACTTCGGTCTCGACTGCCGTTGTCGTGTCTGCCGAGCTGTCGGATGTGGTAGTGTCATTCTGAACGTCGCTCTGAGTTCCGCAGGCGAACTGCGACAGAATGAGTGAAGATAGGATAACGAGTGAAATTATACGTTTTTTCATTTTTGTCCTCCAAAAAATATTTCACATAATTATACCACCAAAATATGAACGTAATGCTTTTTTTTTTTTGCTTACTGGAAATTTTCTATGAATATTTTGTTAAACACAGGCAATATTAAAAAATGAATATCTTAAATTTATACTACCGAGCTGCCGAACGGGAAGAGCGCGAGCTTTGCGAGCTTGAAATGCTGCTTTGCGAAGGGAATGCCGATAATTGTCAAGGCGAGTATTATTCCGCACAATGCGTGCTCGATCGCCAACGGTATACCGCTGAATATGAGCCAGAATATGTTGAGTATCAGCGACAGCGCACCGCCGCCCTGACGAACCTCTCTGCCGAACGGACAGAAGGACAGGGAAGCGAACTTGAAGCATTGCAGCCCTATCGGTATCCCGACTATCGTTATGCACCAGATGATACCGGCTAAAAGCCAGCTAATGCCGGTCAAGAATCCTCCGCAGAGAAACCAAAGTATATTTCCGAGACATCCCATGATATTCCCCCTAAAATGCTTTATCATGATAATTATAGTATATGCCCCGGAAAAAGTCAATAGATATATAAAAATTTACAATTCCGTCACTTTTTCATCTCCTCGTGCAGCCGCTCAAGAGCTGCCGAAAGTCCGCCAAGCTCGTCTATAAGCCCTATCTCGACCGCTTCCTTTCCGTCTATCACCGAACCCATATCGGTCGCCAGCTCATCGGTCTTCATCATCAGCTCATATAATTTCTCATGCGTTATTTTGCTGCTCCGCTCGATGAAGCCGCATATCCTCTCCTGCATTCGCCTGAGATATTCAAAGCTCTGCGGAGCACCGACAACGAGTCCGTTCGTCCTGACCGGATGCAGGGTCATGGTCGCGCTCGGAACGATGAAGGAATGCTTTGCCGCGACTGCGAGCGGAACTCCTATCGAATGTCCGCCGCCCAGCACAAGCGATACGGTCGGCTTTTTCATGCCTGCGATAAGCTCGGCTATCGCAAGCCCGGCTTCGACATCTCCGCCGATAGTGTTCAATATTATAATAAGCCCTCCGATCTCATTGCTCTCCTCGACTCCGGTTATGAGCGGTATCAGATGTTCGTACTTTGTAGTCTTCGCATTGTCGCCCAAAAGGTAATGCCCCTCGATCTGACCAATCACGGTCAAGACCTGTACACCCTTTGTGCATATCGAGCCGGTCTCGCGAAGCTCGTCAAATTTATCCGAATTTTCGACCGAATTTTTGTCATTTGTGTTCATTCAAATTACCTCTTTGTGATTATATCCATATTTCGTAACTTAGTTTTTACAAAAATTCATCTTTTGATTCTTTACTTTTCACGAAAAATATAGTATAATATTATATATGGGCAATACTGCGCCAAAACGCAGACTCACATAAATCTATTTTTTGAAAGGATCGTTATCATGGAAAACAAGATTCTGGTCGAAACCTCCGCACGTCACGTTCATCTCACCGATGAGCATATCGAGATACTCTTCGGAAAGGGTCACACCCTGACTCACAAGAAGGATCTCTCTCAGCCCGGTCAGTTCGCATGCGAGGAGCGTGTAACTCTCGTAGGTCCTAAGAAGCAGATCCCGAATGTCATCATTCTCGGTCCGGCTCGTCCCGCAACTCAGGTCGAGGTATCCTTCACCGATGCACGTACTCTCGGAGTTGATGCACCCGTTCGCGAATCGGGCGATGTCGCAGGCTCTGCCGGCTGCAAGATCGTCGGTCCCGAGGGCGAGATCGAGATCACCGAGGGCGTTATCGTCGCAAAGCGTCACATCCATCTCACTCCCGACGATGCAAAGGCATTCGGCGTTGAGGACAAGCAGGTCGTTTCGGTAAAGATCGAAAACGACAGCCGTTCGACTGTATTCGGCGATGTTGTATGTCGCGTGAGCCCCAAGTTTGCTGCTGCAATGCACATCGACACCGATGAAGCAAACGCTGCCTGCGCCTTCGGCAAGTGCTTCGGCGAGATAATCAAATAATTTTCGGGCATAATTTATTTTATATAAATAGGCTAATCAATCAAAAGGAGAAACAAACAT
>CAZRVL010000115.1:0-5637 GCA_964603455.1 uncultured Lachnospiraceae bacterium | reverse complement strand
GATATTCTATGAAAAGAAATGTGCTAACTACTGATTTTGAGATGGATATGCTATAATAAAATAAAAATTCTACGTGTGAGGGGAATGTAGAGATGAAAAAAATTTTTTTATTGCTGTTTTTGTTGATTTTTATGATGTCCGGCACAGTGTTTGCAGAGAAGCAAGAGTGGATTGACAAGGAATATGATTTTAAAGCTGTAAAAAATATTCGCGTTGAATATCAGGTTGCAACAGAGCTACATAATGGTATCGTTGAAAAAGAAACACTCTCAATTTTTAAAGAAAAATTTATCTCGCCTTTATCAGAAAAATGTTCTATTAAGAATATGAGTCTGTTTTTTCAGGATAATAACGTAGCAGAAGAAGATAGTACGTCGGCAGATTTAATCGTGAAAGTCTATTTGGCGAATTATCATAGAGGAGATTCTTATAGAGCGGGATATAATTATACAGTCGTTTCTCCGACTTCAGAGATGGTATATACAACTAAGGGTACTGTCGTTGTACCTGGTACCAAAACGCAGGTGTATCACCAAGATGGTGGTAATGTCCCTACTGCATTTGTTATTGTTCGATTTGATGTAATTGATGCGGAAACAAATCAAGTTGTTTGGTCACGAATTGATGATAGAGCGAAGCAAGGGGATGAGCTTTCTACACCAAAACCTAAAAAAGTTTTTAGTCGAGTCGTCGGTGATTTTGAACGAGATTTGAGAAAGCAGTTGAAGCTTAATTCTGTAGAAAAAGATGACAATATGGAATAAAAGATAGTCGATGTACAATCTCAATACATCATCGTATTATGACTAGATTTTTGCCTTTTGGTTATACTAGCATCGGGAGGTGATAGTATGGCGAAGGATGTAAAATGTGGTGTCAGCACGTGCCGTTATCACAGTAAGGGAGATATGTGTTCGGCACCGTCGATTGAGGTTGTGGTAGATGTTCACAGCTCGGCTAATTCGTGTAATTGTTCGTCGGAGACGAATTGCAAGACGTTTGCTTGTCGTTGATATGATGCGTGAAAAGAAGCTCCTTTTGGCTTTTGCCAAAAGGAGCTTCTTTTTAGTTTTGGGAGAGGGCTGTGCGTATATGGCTCATACCTTCGTTGAATTTTTGGAATCGCTCTAAGAAGGTCGTGCGATTTTCTTCCTCGACTGAGTTTTTCATCTGCTCGATACTGCTATGTGTCTCTGTAATGTCGCCTAATATGCCGAATTGCTCTAGGTTGCTCTTGGCACGTCCCCAGGTATTTTGCAGCTCTTTGGCTTTGGCGGCGGCTGTTATCCAGTTTTTGTTTTCGACGGCATAGCGGAGGTCGCGTCCGGCATTGTTGATAGCGATGATGTCAGACAGTGGAGAGATCTTGTAGCCTTTGCTGATGTCAGAGATTTTGTACATGAAGTCGTTCAGCTCGGTTTGAGATAGGTCGGGATTGCGGGCTTGTACGGCAGAGATAAGGAGGGATAGGACTTCTTCGCTCTGGAGAATGGCGGTAGGATTCTCAATGACGGATTTAACATCTGTCCAAGCAGTGATTAGCTGAGAGAGATTGGCAGTCGCATCGTTCCAGTTGCGAGACAAGATGCCTTCGAAGATATTGCCTGCTAAGCCTTCGATGTCGTAGAGCTTTGTCGGTGCATTGGCTGTCCAAGCGGCGGTGTCTGGTGCGGTATTGGGGGTGTTTTCTTCTACAATATTGGATAGGTCATTGATGGGTTCAATCGCACTGCAACCTGCCAGACTAAGTGAAATGCCAAGTGATAGGATGAATACGGGGATAAGGTATCGTTTCATAGAGTAGCCTCCTTTTTGTGATTAGTCTTGTCATTCTCGCCGATTGTTATACGAATCGCGTGTGCGGTATATTGTCATATGAGAAGGAGCCATACTAGATGGCGGGATGATATACATATAGAGAAGGTGACAGGAATGAAGCGGTATGAGGATATTGTAGTTGCGGTTTACAAAATAGGGCATTTTATAGTACAATGAACAAATAGGTGTATAAAAATAAGATGTCACGAGAAGAAAGGTGGATGTGATGTTTGATTTTGGTCCGGATATGCTGTTTCGTGTACCGGCATTGTTGATTGCATTGACGATTCATGAGTATGCACACGCACGTGCGGCGGTTCGTCTGGGTGACCCAACGCCTAAGGTGCTGGGACGACTGACACTCAATCCGCTTGCACATCTCGATCCAATCGGTCTAATCATGTTGTGGCTGGTGCAGTTCGGTTGGGCGAAGCCTGTTCCTATCAATCCGAATAATTTTGCGAATTGGAAGAGTGGGACGCGTCTGGTATCACTAGCCGGGCCTCTGGCGAATATTGGGGTAGCTGTTATCATGGCACTTCTTTTTACGGGGCTGATAAAAGCCGGTGTGATGTCTAGCCATGATCCGCTGGCAATGGTGATTCGACTGACCTATATTTATAACATAATTTTCGCAGTGTTCAATATGCTACCGATTCCGCCGCTTGATGGCTCGAAGGTGCTTGCGAGCTTCTTGCCGAATGAATGGGCATGGCGATATGAATCGATTGAGCAATATGGTGTATTTATTATCTTGGCGTTGTCGTGGATTGGCGTAATATGGGCGATTCTGTCGCCGATTGCCGATATGCTATCGCTGGGAATCAATTTGTTAGTACAGTTAATCTTTATATGATTTAGGGGGAAAAGTAATATGAGTCAAGGTAGAATTTTTAGCGGTATGCAGCCGTCCGGTAGATTTCATTTGGGCAATTATATGGGAGCACTTGAGAACTGGGTCAGATTACAGAACGATCACGAGTGCTTCTTCTCGATTGTTGATTTGCACGCGTTGACGTCCGCATATGAGAATACGAGCCAGCTCCAAGATAATATTCACAATATGGCACTTGATTGGTTGGCAGCAGGTCTTGATCCTGACAAGAATACAATCTTCGTACAGTCGCACGTCAAAGAGCATGCTGAACTGCATCTTCTGTTGTCGATGATTACGCCGCTCTCGTGGTTGGAACGTGTTCCGACGTATAAGGACAAATTACAGAACCTCGGCACGCAGGGCAAGGATATCAATACGTATGGATTCCTTGGCTATCCGGAATTGATGACGGCAGATATTATTCTCTACAAGGCGAATATTATCCCTGTCGGCGAAGACCAGATTCCGCATTTGGAATTGTGCCGTGAAATTGTACGTCGTTTTAACAATTTCTATGGTGAAGTATTCCCGGAACCGCAGGCGAAGTTGAGCAAGGCAGCGTTGTTGCCGGGTATCGACGGACGTAAGATGAGTAAGTCTTATGGCAATGCGATTCCGTATGCAGCAGGTCCTGATGAGCTCAAAAAACGTGTTCGCATGATTGTGACGGATCCTAAGCGTGTCAAAAAGACAGATGCCGGCAATCCGGAAGTATGTACGGCGTTCAAGTTCCACAAGATTTTCAATACGGAGAATGTGGCTGAGATTGAAGGTGCTTGCCGTGGTGCGTGCATCGGCTGCGTAGAATGTAAGAATCGTTTGGCAGACCGCATGAATGAGTCGCTTGCTGATATCTACACCAGACGTGAATATTTCGCATCGAAACCGGGCATGGTCAAAGAAATCCTGGAAGCAGGGGCAGAAAAAGCTCGCAAGGTTGCACAGGCTACGATGGCAGATGTTAAGGCGGCAATGAATCTGTAAGATATGGCATATCAGTTGAAGCTAGAGGTGTTTGAGGGGCCACTTGCCTTATTGATGCACCTGATAGAAAAAAGTCAGATTGATATCTATGATATTCCGATTGCGGAGATTACGGAGCAATATCTTGCTTATTTGAAGGCGATGGAAGAACTTGATTTGGAGGTTGCCAGCGAGTTCGTTGTAATGGCGGCAACGCTTCTCCAGATTAAGTCGCGTATGCTCTTGCCGAAGAAGAAGGTAAGCGAGGAAGAAGCAGAAGAAGACCCGCGTGATGAGCTTGTTGCTCGATTATTAGAGTACAAACGATACCAAGAGGTAAGCGTTCGCTTAGGTGAGATGGCAGATGAGCGGAGGCTGTTCTTTGCTCGCAGTCCACAGCCGTTGCCACGCAGACAGGAGCCGTATCCGCAGGGCATGACGACAGATAAGCTGGTTATGGCATTCATGGCGGTCTGGGAGAGTAAGCGGACAGAAGAGGATTTTGTTGTAGTATCGGCAGAGACAGTCACGGTGCAGGATAAGATGGCAGATATTCTCTATCTGCTTCGCAAGCATGGTAAGACGCTTGACTTCCATGAGACGCTGATACGTGCTCGCAATCGTGATGAGCTGGTAGCGTCCTTCTTGGCAGTGTTGGAGCTGTTAAAACTCAAGAAGGTGCGTGTCTATCAAGCGAGTGGGGCGGATACGATTCGGATTACGCTGGTCGAAGGAGATGAGAGCAGTTGTTCTACGAGCATCTCAAAGGAAATATAGAGGCAATCCTGTTCGCGGCGGGCAGACCTGTCAGCGAGGATGAGCTTGCGACAATCTTATCAGTAGAGAAAGAGCATGTTAGGCTCTTGCTTGCTCAGATGAAGGATGCGATGGAGGAAAAAGGTCGCGGTCTGACTATCTTAGAGGTGGCTGCGGGGTATCAGCTCTGTACGAAGTCTGACTATGCCGAATCAGTAGCGGCTCTTGCTGAGATTCAGCCGAATCGTCTGTCCAAGGCGGCTCTTGAGACGCTGTCGGTCATTGCCTTCAAGCAGCCGATTACGCGGGCGGAGATAGAACAGATACGCGGTGTACAGGTAGATCGCGTATTGCAGAATCTGCTCGATAAGGAGCTTATCAAGGAGCTGGGGCGAAAAGAAGTTATCGGCAGACCGATTTTGTACGGTACGACTGAGGTGTTTTTGAACTGCTTCGGCATGACATCACTAGCGGACTTACCCCCATTGCCGGAAGAATAACGACAAAATACCGAATACGAGATAAGTATTCGGTATTTTTTGTCCGAAAATCAAAAAAATAGTCTTATAATACTTGCGCAAGAATATTCTGAATGATATAATATAGACATAAAGGGTTTCCAAAATAGAACTATTGGTGAACGTCATGCGGTATAGATGAGTGAGACGCTTCGTTAAGCTTTCCCCGAGCGATATCGATAGTACGACGTCGGTAGCTCTGATATATCGGAGGATTAGTAATTTGATGGTTGGGCGGAAATCCTGGTATTAATAATACCGAATACTGTCATTGATTTCGGTCAATGACAGGCAAAATGTACGTGCAAAAATCTCCCTAGTAATAGGGAGATTTTTTTGTATATATGAGGGGATGGAGGATTTATTTCTAATATCCACAAGAGGAAAAGCAGGTTTTTGGTGGGCGATGGCTAATATATAGATAGTTATAGAACTGTTGAAAATAAGGGGAATTATCATATGTTGCCAAAATTTGTATTGATTGACGGCAGTAGCTTGATGCATCGTGCGTTTTATGCGTTGCCGATTTTGACATCCAGTAAGGGAGAATATACGAATGCTATCTACGGGTTCGCGGTGATGCTGGCGAAGCTGATAGAGAATACATCGCCGACTGCTATGGCGGTGGCGTTTGACAAGAGCCGTATCACGTTCCGTACCGGTATGTACGAAGGTTATAAAGCGAATCGCTCGCAGACTCCGATC
>CAZRVL010000114.1:0-5803 GCA_964603455.1 uncultured Lachnospiraceae bacterium | reverse complement strand
CACGGAGAAAAAGTGATATTCATTGATGGTTATTCGCTTTTTGCCGGCGAACTTCGCGAAGAATGCACGGTTGACGGATGTCATCCAAACGATCTCGGAATGGTTCGTATGGCTGATGTGATCGGAAAAGCAGTTGAATACGCTTTAAATTGGTAATAAATCATGAATATAGATGAAATAATTCAGTCAGCAAAGGACAGACAAGGCTTGAATGCCGAGTCTGCACTCACTCTGTTCAATTTGGATAAACCGCTCGATTTTGCCGGATCAATACGCGATTCTGTCTTCTCAAAGCCAACCACGATCTCGGCTGAATTGAAATATTCGCCCGATCAATCGCTCGATAATTTGCAGCTTCATGCTTCAAAACTTGCAGCCAACGGTCATCGCCGTATTTTATTAAAGCTCAACGAGCTTGGTGAGCACTCCCCTACTGAAATGGTCGAGACGCTGCTTTCGATAAACAGAAAACGAGACAACATTCGACGAGTCGATTTGCAGCTATCCTGTAATATTTCCGAGGAGCAGTTATCTGAACTCAAAGAACTCAATACGACCGTTATTTTCCCGGCGGAGTCGGATGCCGTGTTTGTTGCTTCATCAATAGGCATTGCCGACATCGGATATTCGACAAGCTTCACATCGGACAGATTCCTTGAGCAGCTCGAAATTCTGCTCCATCGTGCAGATGAAATTGCACCGCGGATCATACTGATAGAATATACCGACGATATTCCGTCCGATATATTCGAGAAAATTTGTCAGATCATACGAATTTCACATCCATTTTCATCACTCATAGTCTCAAGTGAAAATTTAGAGCTTTCGAAATATGCAAATTCGTTCAAACTCGAAGAAGACGAAAAACTTGATAATATCATCAATAAAATGATCAAAAAATCAATGTTGCCGAGCTTTTGCACTGCCTGCTCGCTCGAAGAACGTTCAGGCGAAACATTCTGCTCGGATTGCAGCTCCGGCAAAATGCGCAATTGCTGTTACCTAAACGCACTGGTAACACTAAAAGAATATCTTGCGGATTTCGGTGCTCAGGACACACGTATAGTCGGCACCGACATGATCTTGCGTGAGCTTTACGGCATAAAAAACGACACCGTTCGTTCCTTGATGGTCAAAGTCATGAAGGAGATACGCAACGGCGAACGCGGCATGAGATTTTAAAAAATGCAGGAAGAATAAATTCTTCCTGC
Source organism: uncultured Lachnospiraceae bacterium (assembly GCA_964603455.1). Lineage (GTDB taxonomy): Bacteria > Bacillota > Clostridia > Oscillospirales > CAG-272 > Flemingiibacterium. The sequence goes on along the minus strand of CAZRVL010000114.1, from coordinate 4,592 downwards.
ATTTTTGTTATATCATTTCTTCAACGAGCTTTGCAACTGCTGCCAGAGCTTCATCGAGCTTGGAAGCATCAGCCGCGCCTGCCATTGCGTTGTCGGGACGTCCGCCGCCCTTTCCGCCGCATATCTTTGCTGCCGCGCCAACGATCTTGCCAGCCATCGCGCCCGATTTTACTGCGTCCTTTCCGCATCCGCAAACAAGGTTGAGCTTTCCGTCTGCGTTTGTTGCAATCACAGCGACAATAGTCGAGTCCTTCGCCTTGAGATCATCGATAACTCCGCGAGCCGCATCGGGGGTCATTCCCTCGGTCTTAGCGGTAACTACAGTTACCGAACCGACCTTTACCGCGCCGTTCATGATGTCGGCTGTCGCATTCGCCGCCAATTTTGCGTTCAATGCCTCGATCTCATGCTTGTCCGCCTTGATCTCCTCGGAGATCTGGGCAGCACGCTTAGAAATTTCAGCCGGTGCGCATTTGAGTTCGCGAGCGGTATCTGCAATCAGAGTTTCATTCGCGTTAATATGCTCAAGAACCTCATAGCCGGTTATTGCTTCGATACGGCGAACTCCTGCCGCTACCGAGGATTCGGAAATGATCTTGAAAAGTCCGATCTTCGCGGTGTTATCAACGTGTGTTCCTCCACAAAGCTCAGTCGAGAAGACACCCATTTTGACCATACGAACGACATCGCCGTATTTTTCGCCGAAAAGTGCCATCGCGCCGTTCTTTTTCGCGGTCTCAATGTCGGTTTCGACAGTTTCGACCGGTGCGCCGATGAAAATGTTCGCATTTACCATGCGCTCAACCAGGGACAGTTCCTTATCTGTGAGTGCCGCAAAATGCGTGAAGTCGAAACGGCAACGCGAGTCATCGACATACGAACCTGCCTGCTCAACGTGCTTTCCGAGTACGTTGCGGAGTGCCGCCTGCAAAAGGTGTGCTGCCGAATGGTTGCGCATGATCGCTGTACGGCGTGTGCTGTTCACTTCCGCCTTTACAAGGTCGCCGACCTTGACATCGCCGTTGACGAGCGTACAGAAATGGAGATATACACCGTCCGCTTTTTTCGTCTCGGTGACGTTTATCATCGTGTCGTGATCGTAGATCGTTCCCATATCTCCGACCTGACCGCCACCCTCGCCGTAAAACGGAGTTTTATCGAGAATTATCGTGCAATCGCCCTCGGTCGCAAGTTCTACCGATTCGTCTTCTACAATTATAGCGATTACCTTTGCGCCGTCTGTAGTGGTTTCCTTGTAGCCGGTAAATTCGGTCTTCGGGAGCTCGGCGAGCAGAGTCTTATTCGTGTCAGACCATCCGGAGATGTTCGCACGAGCTGCACGCGCACGCGACTTCTGTGCATCCATCAGTTTTTTGAAGGTAGCCTCATCGATTTCAAGTTCCTTTTCCTCAACGATCTCACGAGTCAGATCTATCGGGAAGCCGAACGTATCGTACAGCTTAAAGACCTCTTCGCCTGAGATGGTGTGTACGCCTTCGGCGATGGCACGCTTCATGAGGTTGGTCAGTATCGAAAGTCCCGCATCGATAGTCGCATCGAAACGCTCCTCTTCCATCGAAAGTACCTTGAGAACGTAGTCGTGCTTTTCGACAAGCTCGGGATATGCGCCCTTGTTCTGATCCATCGCGACTTCGCAGAGTTCGACCAGGAACGGACGATCTATGCCGAGAAGCTTCGCATGGCGAAGTGCGCGGCGAATTATGCGGCGGAGAACGTATCCCCTGCCCTCATTTGAAGGAATTACGCCGTCTGCGATCATGAACATCGCGGACTTTATGTGGTCGGTGCAGACACGAATGGATATATCGCTATTCTTGTCCGAGCCGTAATTTTTCTGTGAGATCTCGCAAACTTTATCAAGAATCGCGCGGTTGGTATCGACAAGGAACATATTGTCAACGCCCTGCATTACGCAAGCGAGACGCTCAAGACCCATGCCGGTATCGATGTTTTTCTGGATGAGCTCGGTGTAATTACCGTTTCCATCGTTGTTGAACTGCGAGAAGACGTTGTTCCAGATCTCCATGTAACGGTCGCAGTCACAGCCGGGCTTACAGTCGGGCGAACCGCAGCCGTATTTTTCACCGCGATCGAAGTAGATTTCGGAGCAAGGACCGCAAGGACCTGAACCGTGTTCCCAGAAATTGTCAGCTTTTCCGAGACGAACGATATGTGCCGGATCGACACCTATCTCGTCTTTCCAGATGTTGTAAGCTTCTTCATCATTTTCATAGATCGACGGCCAAAGCAGATCAGTCGGGATCTCCAGAACCTCTGTCAAAAATTCCCATGCCCACGCGATAGCCTCATGCTTGAAATAATCTCCGAACGAGAAGTTTCCGAGCATTTCAAAGAATGTTCCATGACGTGCGGTGTGACCAACACGGTCGAGGTCGGGTGTGCGTATGCACTTCTGGCAGGTCGTCACGCGATGACGCGGCGGCTCGACTTCGCCGGTGAAAAATTTCTTCATCGGCGCCATACCGGAATTTATCAAAAGAAGTGATTTGTCATTGTTCGGGATAAGCGAGTAGCTCGGCAGGCGAAGATGTCCCTTCGATTCGAAGAAGGACAGATATTTTTCGCGCAGCTCATTTAAGCCAGTCCATTGCATTTTTATTTGCCTCCAAATAGTTTTCTTCTTTATATTATACCAAATTTTACGCGATTTGTCAATAGAAATGCGAAAAAATTTACTGATTTATCGGTATTTTTCTGTACTCACGCGGCGATACGCCGACCTGCGATTTGAATATCCGCCGAAAATACGTTTCCGAACCGAATCCGAGACGATCAGAGATCTCTGTGATCGAAAGCTCGGTCGTCAAGAGCAACTGCTCTGCCCTGAGTATCAGCAAATGTGTGCGGTAATCCATTGGCGAACGCCCCATCGAATTCCGAAAGCACAGGAAAAAATGCGATTCCGACATATTGCAGAGCCGTGCAAGATCGCCGACCTGAAGCGGATGTTCGGGTGACAGCTCCAAAAGATCGAGTGCCGGACGTATGCGCGGGTCGATATGCCTTTCGACCGAGATAAGTTTTTGCCATATTTTCCCAAATATTTTATAAAACAGCTCATATGAATGAAAATTCGGCGATGTGTCGCTGACCGCTGCGTAAAAATCTTCCGCAAGTTCCGGCATTCCGACAAGTTTTTGAACCAAAAATCTTTTTTCGAAATCGTTCGGCATTGAGAAATGAAATCCGACAAGCTCGGACGGACGATCATCCCAGTACGATATGTATGTGCCGCCGATCGGAATGAATAAAATCTCGCCTTCTGAGATCTTGAAGCTGCTGCCCTCGGTGAAATATCTGCTGCCGCCATGCTTTACATATACCAAACTGCATATCGGGCGCGGCTTCGTTCGAAAATCATCAGAATGCAACGGCGGATTTTTGTAGTCGATACATTGCAAAAGGCGCGGAAAATTTTTATATGAATCCATTTTTTCCTCCAAAATAATAGGATCGTACCATTTTTTAATATTATACACCCTTTTATTTTATTTGTCAATATGTTATAATAAATATGCAATAATAAATTGCAAAAAGGAGAAAAACATGGAATACAACAATCGTACCGCGCTCGTCACAGGTGCAGCAGACGGCGTAGGTCGTGCCACAGCGATCATGCTCGCAAAACGCGGAGTAGATTTAGTGCTGTTCGATATAAACGAAGCGCACCTTCTCGAAACCGAAACCGAGGTAAAAAAGACAGGCCGCCGCGTCATGTCGGTCGTCTGCGATATGGGCAATCAAGCTTCGATCGATGCGGCAGTCGAAAAGACGAACGCATTCGGAAAAATCGACATTCTCATCAACAACGCCGCACTCTGGCGCAATGAAGTCAAGCCGTTCATCAATACCGACCCCGAAAGCTGGAAACGCCGCTGGATGGTGAACGTCTGGGGTCTGATGTACCTAACTCAAAAGCTCCTGCCGCCGATGATCGAGCAGCGTTGGGGACGTGTCATAAATATTTCATCTGTCGCCGGACGCTACGGACTTTTAAATTTTGTCGATTATTCAACGACAAAAGGCGCGGTCCATTCGTTCACAAAAGCTCTCGCGAAGGAGACAAGCCCATACAACGTCCTCGTCACCTCGATGTCGCCCGGAAATGTTGGAAACGGCGAGATGAAGCCAAACGATCTCGCATATTTGGGACGCGAATCGAGCTATGATGAGCAGGCTGAGGTCATATGCTTCCTCGCCAGCGAAAATGCAAGCTACTGCTCCGGTCAGGATTTCCAGGTAGATGGCTGCCGAAGAAAAATGTGATTTCACAAATCACACAAATAAAATTAACACCACCGCAAAATTTGCAGTGGTGTTTTTATATTATTTGTTGCCCATCAGCTTGACCATGACAGCCTTCTGTGCATGGAGACGATTTTCTGCCTCCTCGAAGATCTCATTTGCGTGAGCTTCGAAGACCTTCGCGGTGATCTCCTCGCCGCGGTGAGCCGGCAGACAATGAAGAACCATAGCGTCCTTTGCCGCAACATCGAGAACTGCATCGTTGATCTGGTAATCCTTGAAGATCACCTTGCGCTTTTCGGCTT
>CAZRVL010000113.1:4431-5863 GCA_964603455.1 uncultured Lachnospiraceae bacterium | reverse complement strand
GACATCGTACTCGCCGCCATCGCAGCAGCAGGTGACCTTTCCGGAATCGATCAGATCGTGAATTACGTACATCACCGTGTCGTAAAGCATCGGGTCGATGTAAGCTTCCTCGGCATCGCGGTCAATGTCGCCGTGAAGCTTTTCGAGATCATCGATCCCGTTTTCTTCGAGGAGCTTTTTCAGTTCTTCCTCTGAACTATCGAGTGCTTTTTCGACCGCATCGACTTTTCCGATAAAAACGATGTCTATCCCAGAGTAAGGGCAGGGGTAAACAAACAATTCTTTATCAAAAAACAGCTTTGACGAAATAACAAAATTATGTTCTTTTCCACAAAACATACAGGGAACAGTGATCCTTAATTTTCCATCGTTTGTGTGATTGATCATAAGCTCGGACGCGCCGCAGTCGCACTTCAGCTTTTTCATGTCGCCCGTGAGCGAAAAAACGCCGACTAAGCTTTTAACGCCGCTGCCGCAGTAAGGACAGCGATATGCGATGCAAGTGTCGCGTGAATTTAATACCATAGAAAATTTTCCTCGCAAAATAAAGAATTTTATCGAATGTGCGAGAATCTTCGCACACTCACTATATATATTATATCACAAATTTGTGAAAATGTCAAGAATTTTCTCTGCGCTATTGACATTTTCCCGAAAAAGTAGTATAATATATAGTGGTGAGCTGCACAAAAGATCGGCAGCATTTCGAAATCGAAAGGAGTAAAAAATGACAACAGTATATATGCTGACATCGCAGTCTAAATCTCAAATGATGTCGTGTATTGTGAAAAATGACGAATACCTTTTGTTGATCGATGGCGGTAATACCTGCGATGCCGATTTTCTTTGTACATATGTAAAAAGTCTCGGCGGAAAGATCGACGGCTGGTTTGTTACGCACCCGCACAGCGACCACATTGACGCTATCTATTCGTTGCTTGAAAGGCATTTTGACGAAGTTGAAATCGGAAAAATTTATCTAAATTTTCCAAGTGATGATTTTTTAAAAAAATATGAATCTGAACAATTTGAGCATGTTTTGCGCTTGAGAGAGCAGATCAAGTCAAAAAGTGTCGATATTCATGAAGTTCATGCAGCTGATGAATATAAATTCGGCGATATGACTATGAAAGTTTTGCGGGAACCCGATGAATCGATAACATCAAATGCGTATAATAACGCTTCGGTGGTCTACCGGCTCGAAGCTGACGGAAAAAGTATGATATTTCTCGGTGATCTCGGTGAGGAGGGCGGAGATCAGCTTCTGAAATTAGTTCCGCATAAGCTGATAAAATCGGATTTTGTTCAGATGGCACACCACGGTCAAGGTGGCGTAAAAAAGTCGGTCTACGAGACAATAGCCCCGGATTATTGTTTTTGGTGTACACCTGCGTGGCTTTGGGACAATGACGCAGGGCGCGGATACGACACG
>CAZRVL010000113.1:0-4421 GCA_964603455.1 uncultured Lachnospiraceae bacterium | reverse complement strand
TGGCACTATATTTCAAAAGACGGCACGCATGAAGTGCCGATGAAGGAGGAAAAAAAGCGAATTGAAAAGCGAAAATAAAACTAATTTCACATCGATCGGCGGACAAGCACTGATCGAAGGCATAATGATGCGTGGTCCGGTCGAATCCGCGATGGCGGTGCGCGATCCGGAGAAAAAAATCGTCCTTGAAAAATGGAAAACCGAGACATCGAATCGCCCCAAGGTCTGCAAATGGCCCTTAGTGCGTGGAATTTTCAATTTTTACGACTCGATGAAGACCGGATACCGCTGCCTGATGCGCTCGGCAGATATTTCTATGCCCGAAGAAGAAAAAGAACGAAGCGAATCCGAAAAAAAGAAGGACTCGATCTTGATGACCGCCGCCATGAGCATCGGTGCAGTCCTCGGAGTCGCGCTCAGTATCGGACTTTTTATCTGGCTTCCGGCACAATTATTCCAATTAATGGTAAAACTTTTTCCGCAATTGGACAACCGATTCCTTCGCGCAGTTTTCGAAGGCGTTCTGAGATTGGTACTTTTTGTGGGGTACATGGCACTTATGTGTCTGATGAAGGATATGCGTCGTGTTTTTCAGTATCACGGCGCAGAGCATAAAACTATTTTCTGCTATGAAGCCGGTCTACCGCTCACAGTCGAGAATGTTCGTATGCAAAAGCGTTTTCACCCGCGCTGCGGAACTTCGTTTATGATACTAATGGTTATCGTTGGAATAATCATTTCGATGTTTATACAAGTGTCGAATCCGCTTTTGAGAACGCTTATCAAGCTGGCATTGCTCCCGCTGACTGTCGGTATCGGTTACGAACTGATAAAGTTCTGTGGAAAACACGATAATTTTGCAACAAAAATAATTTCTGCCCCCGGAATTTGGCTTCAGCACATCACGGTTCACGAACCGGATGATTCGATGATTGAATGCGCTATTGAAGCGATGAATGCGGTGATTCCCGAAAATTCCGAAAAATAATTTCAAATAAAAAGTCGGTCAGGAGACCGACTTTTTATTGTTTAAAGTTGCTCATCAAGCTTATAGATCAGATCGGCTATCGCGCCGTCATTGCAATCGCAAAGCTGAATCTTGCAAATTTTTTTCACTTTTTCAATCGCGTTCGCAGGGCAGCAGGGAACATCTGCGCGGCGAAGCATATCAAGATCATTTTCAAAATCTCCAGCGGCATAGATCTTCAACTTTTCGGTAGCGCGTCCCGAATCGATCAAAAGCTTGCGCAAGCGTTCGAGAGCCGTTCCTTTCGTTGCGGATATGTCGTTAAATTCATAAATTGTATCGCAAGATTTTACAAAGTCGAAATATTCTTCATATTCATACTCGAAAAGTTCACGTGCGCTGTCGAGTGAAGCACAAGGTCCGTCAAATGCCACACGATACCAACCGCAGCGCGGCACATCGTCAATCGGCAAAATGCCTGCGACCTTCGAATAATCACCGGAAGGCTCGTCCCACTCGGTTCGATGTACGACATATTTTCCATTTTTTGTCGAGAGACGCGCATTTACCTCTGGAAATTCCGCAACAACGCGCTTGATAAGCGCGGAAGCGCGGTCTGCATCGAGAAAGATCTCGTTGTAGGCGCGTTTTTCTATGAAATCATATGCCAGCGCACCATTGCTGTTGATACAGGGAATATTTACCAGTGTGGAAATTATTGGTTCGAGTGCGAGACCCATGAGTTCGGGAACGCGACCGGTGGCAACAGCGAAAAGTCCGCCATTTTTCTTAAAATATTCGACTGCTTCGAGATTTCGCTTGGCAGGTCTCGCGTTCGAGTCGAAAAAAGTTCCATCGAGATCTGTGATGATAGCGATGTCAGTGAATTTCATTATGTAAAATCCTTTCGAAGAATTTGTAAAATATTATTGAAATATTCCGGCAATTCCGAGTCAAATCGGAGAATTTCGCCGGTTACCGGGTGAGAAAATGCGATAGACTTTGCATGCAAGCATTGACCGCCGAGAGCCATTCGCATTTCGAGCTTCGAATGACCGCCGCCGTAGGTCTCATCGCCGAAAACAGGGTGTCCCAAGGATGACATATGAACACGGATCTGGTGAGTTCGCCCGGTTTCGAGCTTCAACGCGGCATATGAAAATCCGTTAAAATGCTCAACTATCGAGTAATGTGTCCTGGCGGGTCGTCCACCCGAAACGATTGCCATTTTTTTTCGATCTTTCGGCGAGCGACCTATCGGCGCATCGACTGTTCCGTTGTCATTTTTGGGGCAACCGACAAGTATCGCACGATATTCACGCTCGAAGCTGTGCGCTTTGATCTGCTCGGCAAGTGAAAGATGTGCCGCATCATTTTTCGCAACTATTAACAAACCACTTGTATTTTTGTCTATTCTATGGACGATTCCGGGACGAATCACGCCATTTATACCCGACAGATCTTTTATATGGAAGAGCAGTGCGTTCACGAGCGTTCCGTCCGGATTTCCAGGCGCGGGATGAACGACCATTCCACGTGGCTTGTTGACAACGAGCAGATCATTGTCCTCATAAACTATCTCTATCGGTATGTCCTGTGGCAGTGCATCGGTCGGGATCGGCTCAGGCAACTCGCATTCGATCTCATCTCCGAGCCGCAGCTTGTAATTTTTCGCAGGTATCGAGCCGTTAAGAGTGACAAATTCATTTGAAATCAATTTTTGCGCGGCAGAGCGGGTGATATTTTGCCAATCGGACACGAAAACATCGAGCCGCATACCGACAAATTCCGGGGAAATTACCATATATTACCTCAAAAGTTACGAAATTAGTTTCAAAGCTTCATTACAAAAGCGGCTTGAAGAAGACTTCAAGCCGCAAATTTTAATCCGCACCGATTTTCTTCTGCTTTTTTTCGTTAATTTCCGAAATTATCACATACAGCACGATAATTCCGGCACCAATGCAAACGAATGAATCTGCCGCATTGAAAATAGCGAAATTGATCAATCGAAAATCGACAAAATCAACGACATATCCCAACGCAACGCGGTCTATCATGTTTCCGATGCCGCCACCTGCGATCAACGCAAGCCCAGTGAAAAGCAGTACATCATGATATTTTTGGTACCATCCAACAATAAACACAGTGATGGCGATCACGGCGATTGTCGAAGTTGCCATAAATATCCAACGGTGATCCTTCATCATGCCAAAAGCCGCACCGGAATTTTCCAAATAAGTCAAATGCAGAACATCTTCGATCAGCGGCTTTGTAGTGATCGGCTTGAGATACTCAACAGCAAGCTGCTTCGTCCATTGATCGATCACCACAACGACCGCCATAATGAGCAGATAAATTATTCGCCCCATCAGCCCTCGATCACCGAATGGCAGCGGTGGCAGAGATGCGAATCCTCGTCATTGACCGAATCTGTCACATATTTCCAGCAACGGTCGCAGCGAATGCCGTCAGCAACCTCGACCTTTACGCCGGCTAACTTGTCGCATTCGGTGTATGCACCCTCTTCAGCGGCAGAATTTACCAACTTAACACCCGAAACGATGAAAATAGTTTCAAGTTCGTCCTCACCGAAGCTCTCAAGGACCTTCATGGTCTCGGCATCTGTTGTGTAGATCGAAACCTTTGCATCGAGCGACTTTCCGATGAGCTTTTCGGCACGTGCGACCTCAAGTGCCTTCATGACATCATCACGAAGCTCGAAGAGTGCGTCATAATGAGCCTCGATTCCATCGAAATCGAGAGCCGCATCGTACTGCGGAAGATCCGAAAGGAATACGCTGCGCACATCATCCGAATCAATATGCTTCATCGAATGCCAGATCTCCTCGGCGGTGTAGGAGAGGAGCGGTGCAACAAGGCGAGTCAGCGACGACAGGATCATGTACATCGCGGTCTGAGCCGAGCGGCGTTCCTTAGAATCGGTCTTTTCAACATAAAGACGATCTTTTGTTATATCAATGTAGAGCTTAGACATATCGACCGTGCAGAAATTCGAGATCGCCTTGATGACGACATGGAAATCGTAGCGGTGATAAGCCTCGACAGCCTCCTTCACGAGTCGATTGAGACGTGCAAGTGCCCATTTGTCTATGTCGAAAAGCTCATTAATCGGCAGCATATCGCGGTTCGGGTCGAAATCCTCGCCGTTTTTGCCAAGATTTGCCATTATAATACGTGCGGTGTTGCGGATCTTGCGGTAGGTTTCGGAGAGCTGCTTGAATATCGGGTCGGAAACGCGGACATCGACCTGATAGTCACTCGAACAAACCCAAAGTCTCAAAAGATCTGCGCCGTATTTCTTGATTATCTCTTCGGGCGCGATGGTGTTTCCAAGAGATTTGTGCATTGCCTTGCCTTCGCCATCGACCGTCCAACCATGTGTAAGAACCTGGCGATAAGGTGCGCCCTGACCCTTTGCACCAATCGCGGT
>CAZRVL010000112.1:0-5997 GCA_964603455.1 uncultured Lachnospiraceae bacterium | reverse complement strand
CAATGATGTCGGCATGGTATGGTGGGCATTCCCCATTGCAGAAGCTGTATCGTTGGCAGTAAATATTATATGCTTCGCCACCATATCCGGCGATTCAAATTTTAGTTTGTTTATTTTGTATTCTTCTCCTATTCAATTATAGAAAGATTTTCGAGATATTTCCGAAGCTCAACCTGCATTTTGCTCCTCAAAGCAAGCAAGTTATTAAAATTATTCTCAGATTGATCATTTAAGTATGTTTGAAAACTGTTTCCCATATCAAGGAAAAGTTTTTGATTATCATACGGAATAAATGCCGCCGCTTCATTTAGCAACTGACTATATTCAAGTAGCTTTTCTCCAATCTCGCTTTTTAGCTTTTGTACGGCTAGTTCCGTTACTGCCGTTCCACTATCAACTTTGTTTTTCAAGTCAAACAGGGCGGGATTTTCGAGGCATATATCTGTCCTGGGAATAATTTCCACGCCGCTCTCTGTTACGCCGCGTAATATGTTCAACTTGCTATATGCTGCGTAAAATTTATTGCACAATGATTGGTATAGCTCAAATTCCCTGTCAAATAGCGCCTTTGAAATATAAGTTCTTCCATCCAGCATAGCCTTGTGATTTTCCAGTGCTTTGCTCATTTTGAATGAATACTTTTCCTCTAATCGTTTCGCAATTATTTCAGATGAAAATTTAACAAAGGCAACTATTATGCCTCCAATGCCACCTGCACTAACAATAAACGATGCAACAATACTCCATATTTGTTCTACTGTCATAATATCACCTCTAAATATTTTCTCAACCTCTTCAACTCCTTATTCATTTCCATCTGCAAATTTAGTTGCCCTTCCTTTCGAATTTTATTTTCCAACGCGGTGATCTGCTTTTGCAGTTTTTCGCGTTCTGCCATGCGTGCCACATTCTCGGCAACTCCACTCCCAACATTCCAAACTTCACCCTGCATCTCGGCAATCTGCCGCACAAGGCTTTTTTATCCCCCTATTTTTTAAATCATTTAATGTCATCTGCACATACATTTCCACCCCAAATATATTATATCATTCCCCACCGCAAAAGTCAATCGCTTTAATCAATTTTCTCCGTCCAGATTCATCGCATTCCACCCACACCCGAAAACAAAAAAATGCGCGGCGAAATCATGCGCCGCGCAAAGCTTCAGTCGAGATAATCTCCTACAGGACTCGTCGAATACTGCTTCTTTATCTTAATGATATACGAACCGTCTTCGAGCTTGGTCTCCTCTATTATACGGTATTTTGTGTTTGTGGAATCAAGCGAATCCTTGTAACGCTTAACCTCGTCCTCGACCTGACGAACTGCCATCGAATGGTCGATGTCCTCCTTGAGCATAAAGTGAAGTGTCTGGCATATGCACGCCGCTTGTACACGTTTCATAGTATTTATATCTCCTTGCTTTTGATGTATATATATTATACCATATTTTACAGATTTTGTCAAAGGCATTTTTCAACAAAAATCCCCTGTACAGATTTGTGCGATCTGCGCAGGGGCAATTTTTGTTCAATTCATCTCTTCAATATAATATACATAATCGAGCGTTCCGATAGCTTCGATTATCTCGCTGTGCGTTTTGTATTTTTTAAGCTCCGCACTGCATATAGTCACCGAGACCGAATAAACGCTCAATCCCGAATTTAAATATGCCGGATTCGATTCTATATCGTCAACTCTCAGTCCGAGCTTTCTTATTGTCGTGACAAAATCCTGCAAATATGCCTTATTCGTCAATTCAAGGTGTACCTCGAAATGGTTCGAACGGTTTTTAAGATATATCTCGAACGCCGGGAAGAGCGACAGACTGAACAGCAGCATAACGAATCCGATCAGTCCTGCGCTGTAGAAGCCTGCTCCGACCGCGATACCCAGAACTCCTACTGCCCATAATCCGACAGATGTAGTAAGACCCTTTATCTGATTCTTAGAGCTGTACAGTATCGAATTTGAGCTGATTATCGCCGTTCCTATGACGGTCGCAGCCGACAGCAGCAGAAATTTTCCGCCGTAAAATTCGGCAAAATACATATCCACCATCGTTGCCATAGTCGATGCCATTGAGACAAGAATGAAGGTTCGCAGTCCCGCCGCGTGTCTTTTTGTTGCGCGCTCACAGCCGATAACCGCCGCAAAGGCTACAGATATGAGCAGTCTTAAAAGTACAGAACCGAAATTTATCGTACACGTCCAATCACCGAGAAAGCTTGCAATTGGGTCAGTCATATGTTTTTTCCTCCATAAATATTACATTCATCTTCCGCGCAAGGCTCGCCGTCTGCCGTAGCCCATCATTTCGAGCTGTTCCTCGGCAGCCTCGGTGAATGCCTGCTCGGCATCCGGCTGATTGTGTGCCGGAAGTTCCTTTTGTATACGGTTTATCCGCTCGATCAGTATATCGACCTCCGAACGCTTTTCCTCGGTCTCCTCGATGGGAGCAATATCCTCGATCTTGGTAGAATACGATTTCGAGAGCGACAGCGAAAGCTTTGCCGATACCGGACCTATCATCTCATAAAGTACGCTCGATGCCAAAATTATCGTGTTCAGCGATTCTCCCTCGCTTCCGCCGAGAGTTCTCGCGCCAAGTGCCGCAAGTCCGATAGCGACTCCCGCCTGAGGTATCAACGCAAGTCCAAGATAATTTCTGACATTTTTCGGCTTTTTGGCAACAGCACAGCCGGCAAACGCACCAACATACTTACCGACTATTCGCACCGCAAAGTATACGACTCCGATCACCCACAGCGGAACACTTCCGACATTTCCGCTCGCTCCGGTGAGCGCATCGAGCTTAAAACCGAGTCCGGACTTTACAAAGAATATGAGAAGTATCGGCGGACTGAAATAATTGAGCTGTAGGAACAGCTTCTCATCGTTCGTCATATTTATGTAGACCGTTCCGATGACCATACAGCCGAGCAGCGGCGAAACATCCATCAGCGCACATATACCGCAGAAGGTGAACAGCAGACCGACCAATATTATGAGTCGATTGTCAGTCGAACGTTTTTGCGGTATCAACAGCTTCAAAAGCACGCCGAATACGAATCCTATGGCTATCGCGGCGACATTTTTGATGATCGGCATGACAACGAGCGAAGGCTCAAAGCTGCCGCCGTTTATCGAGGACATAGCGAGTGAGATCGCTATGCTGTAAGCAATAAGTCCGATAACATCATCGAATGCAACGACCTGCAAAAGAGTATCGACGAAATCACCCTTCGCACCGGTCTGACGTATCGTCATCATTGTCGAAGCCGGAGCTGTAGCCGATGCCAGCGCACCGAGCACGATAGAAAATGCGAAATCGAGCTTCAGCACGAAGAAGCAGACGAGAAATACCAGCACCGAAGCGGTAAGAGCTTCAAATACCGTGATTATCACCATCTTCATGCCGCTTTTCTTTAATGTAGAGATCTTAAAGAATTCACCGACTCCGAAGGCTATGAATGCCAATGCGATGTCAGAGATAAAGTCCATTCCTTCAACTATCGAGGTCGGGACAAGGTTTAAGCAGTATGGTCCGAGTATTATTCCGGCGATTATATATGCCGTAACATTCGGGAGCTTCAAGCGTTTTGTCAGCCGCGTCATTGCAAAGCCGCCGAAAAGCATAAGAGCCACCGATATGATGACCGAAGCCGCAGACGACATATTTCCGAACGCAGTCTGGATAGAGTTTAACATAATTCCTCCGTGAAATTGATATTCTCCCAGCTTTACTGACCTTGACGCACGAAATGTAAAGGCTGTGTAAAGTGGGAGTAAAATAAATATATGGTATTATATCGCATTTTGCGGATAAAGTCAACTACTTTTATTGAACGAATTATTAAAAAATAATCAACGCGGCAGTGTCAATGTGAAAAATATTTTCATTTGTTTTATTTTTTCGACATATCTGCACGTGTTGTGTTTGGAGCTATAACCCTTATGCTTTTTTTATATCCCGCAAATTCAAGATTTATATAAAGAAGATTGTCGATTTCTCTTGACTTGAAGCGAATTGTATGTTATAATATTAACATAGTCGTTTTTTATAAATCTATTTTTCAATAAAAAAGGAAGTATTACTATGAACAAAGTCACAATCATAGGAACAGGCAGCGTTGGTTCGACGATCGCCTACACCCTCACCGTAACAGGTCTCGTATCCGAGATCGTTATGATCGACGTAAACAATGAAAAGGCTCTCGGCGAAGCACTTGACATCCGTCAGGGCACTCCCTTCTGCGGTCCCTGTTCGATATATGCAGGCTCTTACCGCGATGCGGCAGGTTCCAATATCGTTATCATCACCTCGGGTATCGCACGCCGTCCGGGTCAGTCCCGTCTCGACCTCGCTCAGACGAACGTCAATATCATCAAGAGCATAATCCCCCAGATAACCAAATATGCTCCCGATGCAAAGTACATAATCGTATCCAACCCCGTTGACATCCTCACCTATGTATTCTGCAAGCACTCCGGTCTCCCCGAAAGCAGCATAATCGGTTCGGGTACTATCCTCGACACTGCAAGACTCCGTTCGCGTCTCTCCGAGTACTACAAGATCAACCAGCAGAACGTACACGCATACGTCATGGGTGAGCATGGTGATTCGTCCTTCATCCCGTGGTCTGTCGCAAACATCTCGAACGTTCCGCTCTCCGAGTGCGACAAGCTTATCACAAACAATAATGTATGTCCGAAGCTCGACTTCGATGACATCGAGACCTATGTCCGCAAGTCGGGCGCACGTGTCATCGAGCGCAAGGGTGCGACCTTCTATGCAGTATCGGTATCGGTCTGCCACATCGTAAAGTCGCTCCTCTCGGGAATCGACACCACCATGACTGTTTCCACCATGATGCACGGCGAGTACGGCATAGACGATGTATGCCTCAGCGTACTCAACGTTGTTGGCTCTGAAGGCGCACACGGAAAGATCCTCGTTCCGCTCACCGATGACGAGATCGTAAAGCTCCGCCACAGCTCCGACTGCCTCAAGGACATCATAAAGTCTATCGAAATATAATTATAAAAAGGAAGATAAACCAATGGAATACCGTATTGAACACGATTCTATGGGCGAAATGAAGGTTCCCGCCGACCGTCTCTGGGCTGCTCAGACCGAGCGTTCCCATGAGAACTTCGAGATCGGCGTAGGACTTGAAACAATGCCCGCCGAGATCATCCACGCCTTCGGAATCCTCAAGAAGGCTGCCGCTATGGCAAACCATGAGCTCCGTCCCGAAAAGATGACCGATGAAAAGCTCGCTGCTATCAGCGCAGCCTGCGATGAGGTCATTGCCGGAAAGCTCTCGGATCATTTTCCGCTCGTTGTTTGGCAGACCGGTTCGGGTACTCAGTCGAACATGAACGCAAACGAGGTCATCCGCAACCGTGCAAATCAGATCGCCGGCAAGGAGCTGACCCATCCGAACGATGACATCAACATGAGCCAGTCCTCCAACGACACCTTCCCGACCGCAATGCACATCTCCGCGGTAATCGCTATCGAGGATAAGCTCATACCCGCAGTCGAGACCCTCATCGAGACCTTCAAGCGTCTCGAAGCCGAGAATGAAGACGTTGTAAAGTCGGGACGTACCCATCTTCAGGACGCTACCCCGATCAAGTTCAGCCAGGAGATCTCGGGCTGGAGAACCTCTCTCGAACGCGATGTCGAGCTTCTTAAGCTCGCTGTCAAGCCGCTCTGCGAGCTTGCACTCGGCGGAACTGCCGTAGGAACCGGACTCAACGCTCCCAAGGGCTTCGACACTCTCGTTGCCGAAAAGATCGCTGAGCTCACCGGCAAGCCCTTCGTCACCGCTGCAAACAAATTCCACGCACTCACCTCCAAGGATGAGATCGTATTCGCACACGGTGCGATCAAGGCTACCGCTGCCGATATGATGAAGATTGCAAACGACATCCGTTGGCTCGCCTCCGGTCCGCGTCTCGGACTCGGTGAGATCCACATTCCCGAAA
>CAZRVL010000111.1:0-6000 GCA_964603455.1 uncultured Lachnospiraceae bacterium | reverse complement strand
CCGATGTCGATGAGGGGACCGCCGCCCTGCTCATACTCGTTGAGGAACACGCCCCAGGTCGGAACTGCGCGACGACGGATAGCGATAGCCTCTGCGTAGTAGATGTCGCCGAAGGTACCCTTATTAGCCTCAGCCTTCATGAACTGAGAGTTTGCTCTCTGACGGCTCTGATAACCGATGGTGAGCTTCTTTCCGCTCTTCTTTGCTGCTTCGAGCATCTTGAGAGCCTCAGCCGAGTTAATAGCCATCGGCTTCTCGCACATTACGTGCTTGCCTGCGTTGAGTGCATCAACAGTGATGAAGCTGTGTGCGCGGTTAGGTGTGCAGACGTGAACAACGTCGATGGACTTATCTTCGAGAAGTTTCTTGTAGTCCTCATATACCTTAGCGTCGGGAGTGCCGAACTTTGCCTTTGCAGCTTCAGCGCGCTCAACAACGATGTCGCAGAATGCGACCATTTCAACGCCGGGAACTTTCTTGATATTCGGCATGTGCTTGCCGTTTGCGATTCCGCCGCAGCCGATTATACCAACGCGGATGGTATCGTTTGCACCGATTGTAGTCATTTTAACTACCTCCAAAAAATAAGATTTCAATTAAGTTATGGGCACTCAAAGGACAGAACTGCCCCGACCCATGAAAGCGGACTCTTTTAAAGTCTCGCACATATATATGATAATCTTTTTTTGAGAAAAAAGCAAGGGTTTTTTGTAAATTTTATCAGATTCAGCGATTTATACAATAAACATATTGCTTTTTGCTTTTACATCGTCGTTTTGCCATGCATTTTGAGGTTGTGAGCTTATAAAAAATGTGAAAATGTGCGATATTCGGTGTTTAAAATTTACAAAACGGTTACAGGCTAAAGGCAACGAAAAAAATCGGCACCGAATGCCTTAAAAAGCAATCGGTGCTGTTTGATCTTTCAGTTGGCTCTGTCGGCTATCAGCTTCGGGAGCTCTGCAAGCTCGGATTCGAAATTCACGCCGTAGAAGCGTCTTTCCTCGTCTTCGAGAGTGCGCTGTATGCAGTTCTTCGTGAAGTCGGTCGCAACGCAGAGGGCAGAGTGGAGATCGAGTCCGCGCATGATCGCACCGGTCGCCGCCGATGCGAAAATATCGCCTGTGCCGTGGTAGGATACCGGGAGCTTTTCGTTGAAATACGATGAGAAGGAATCGGTATTCGAGTCGTAGAGATAGAAACCGATCTCGTTCTTTTTAAAAGATATTCCGGTAAGGGCTGCCGCTCTCGTGCCGTTTGCCGTGAGTTTTTTGAGCATTTCCTTTATTTTTTCCTCGGTCGGCTCGGCTATGTATTCGGTGTCGAGCAGGAATGCCGCTTCGGTGAGGTTCGGGAGGATCAGGTCGGCTCTGTTGCAGAGCTTTGCCATATCGTCTGCGAAAGCTTGGTCGAAGCCCTTGTAGAATTTTCCGTTGTCCGCCATTACAGGATCGACGATCTTGAGTGTCGGCTTTTTATCCGTTCCGACCTTGAAATCTTCGAAAACATCCGCGACAAGCTCAAGCTGCTTTTTCGAGCCGAGATAGCCGGTATAGACCGCGTCGAAGTCGAGCTTCAGCTCCTTGAAGGTCTCGGTTATCGGCTCTATATCATCGGTGAGATCCTTGAAGGTGAATGCCGGGAAGGCGGTGTGTGTCGAGAGGACGGCGGTCGGGAGTATCGCAGCTTCGACTCCGGCTGCCGAGATTATCGGGAGCGCGACAGTTAGCGAACATCTGCCGACACAGCTTATATCCTGGATCGTTAATATTCTTTTCATTTTTTCTGCCTATTGCACGTATATGTGCGTGGTTTCCTTTCTTCCTTAAAAATATATCATGCACTCTTTGAAGAGGTATGGTCGGGGTCACTTGATATAATATGTATAGTATACCATTATCGTGCGCTCTTTGCCGCCCTGCGTGAGATCCGGACCGGTCAGCATCGCGCCGTCATTGCTCATCAGCTCCCATGCGCGCATTTCCACTATTTTACAGCGGAAGACTATGTCCGCGCTCGAAAGGACGATAAATTCGTCATCCTTTATCGAAAGCGAGCCGGCATGACCTATAACTATGTCAGTCCCGGTCTCCTCATCCCTCTCGGTGCAGTATTTTATCGCTCTGCCCGACAGGTGCTTCGCCATGTCTATCCTGAAAGCTTTTGAGTTTTCGTTCTTCGATTTAGTCAGTTTCTTTAAAAAATCAAACATAATTTCGGCTGTCCGTCAGCTTCGGACTCTCCTTGTTTATTTTATTGTCAATTTTGACTAATATTTTAAAACTTGCTTGTACAAATTTATAGTTGAATTTTTACTTGTATTTCACGATATAACGCATATCAGTTTTGTGCATAACGCTGAAATTCAACTTTTTTTTGAAAACCTCTTGAATTTTTGAAATATTATGGTATATTTATTATAACATATCTTTTTGAACGAGTCAAGGACATAATTTTGAACTCGCTGTGATATGTGAAATTTCTGAAAGGAGAAAGCTCAGAAGTTTTTGAGCCTACATCTCTATGCTTCCACTTGAAAAACTGACTGATGAGTCAGCTGACGGCTTCCGTCAAAACGGCGTTGATCTCGATTCGCTTGATCTTGTTCTCGAACTTGACCTCGACCATGAGGGCAACTTCGGTGAGAGCTGGCTTGCATTTTCGCAGAAAAACATGACTCTCTACATGATCTCAGTCACCTCAGACAACGACACCGAGCAAAAGCGCAAAAAAGCCCGTGCCGATGCGGCAAACGCAATGCAGAATGCAGGTAAGAAGGGGTATGCCGCTCCGCCGAAGTTCGTTATTCCCGACCTATTCAAGGACTGTTATTTCACATCCTATGACATGAAAAAGGTCAGCGATGCTTATGTTGACAACTTTGTATCGTCCAACCGCCTTCTGGCTAAGTCACACACTCATGAGATCAAGATAACTCCCGCAGGCGTTCATCTCGATTTCGAAGAGGAGAAAAAGCTCGTCAAGGAGCGCAATGCCGATGCTACGACGATCACGATCGCCTACTGCACCAATTCGAGAAAACGCAAGCTGTTTGCCTTCCTCGACCTTATGGAGCGGCTCGTCAGGGGCGCAGAGGTCAAGGACGATGACCCGATATTCGAGCAGTTCAATGCACGCTGTCCCAAATGCGGAAGGGTATATGAGGATCAGGATCGAAAGATCTGTTCACATTGCACAAATCAGTCGGCAGTATTCGTCAGACTGCTCGGCTATTTCAAGCCCTTCAAGGTTCAGCTCGTCACGGTGCTAATATGTATGCTCGCGACCTCGGCTATAAGCCTTCTGAACCCGATAATCTCGAACCAGATACTATATGACCAGGTAATCTCGCAGCCCGGAACGGTCGCAGGCAAGGCGGTCGGTACGCTGCATTCGGAGAACTGGCTGTTCATAATGATCGGCGTGGTCTTCGCGATGGCACTTCTGTCGCTCGGCATTTCGATAATCCAGAACCGTGCGAACGCAACGATGTCAACGAAGGTCACTCTCAACATGAAGCTCGAAATCTTCACCGCGCTTCAAAGTCTGTCACTTTCCTTCTTCAACAACAATCAGACCGGCCGTCTGATCACACGTGTCAACTATGATGCCGACAGGATACGTTCGTTCTTTATCGACGGCGTTCCGAACTTCATCGTGAATGCACTGAACTTCATCGGTCTTACGATATTCCTGTTCGCGCTAAACTGGAAGCTGACGCTTATAGTCTTCATTCCCGTGCCGATCATCGTATGTATATTCAAATTCATGCTCCCGAAGCTCTGGAGAGCGCATTCGAAGCAGTGGAGACGTTCATCGAGCCTTAATGCGACACTCAGCGACTCTCTTACAGGTATCCGTGTCGTAAAGGCATTCTCGAAGGAAGCTGAGGAGACCTCTCGCTTCTACACGACTGCCGAAAAGCTCACTCAGGCCAATCTCCAGGCTAACCTCATCTCGCTGACGATATTCCCGGTGGTCGGTCTGCTGATCGGTCTTTCCTCGCAGGCTATATGGGGCTTCGGCGGACTTCAGGTCATGGACAAGACGATGACCTACGGTGATTTCGCGACCTATCTCGGCTATATCGGTATGATATTTGGACCGCTGAACTTCTTCACGAACTTCATGAACCTCGTCACCGAGACTGCGAACTGTGCGCAGAGAATGTTCGAGATCACCGATGCTATACCTGAGATCACCGATGCGAAGGACTGCGTACATCTCGACAAACTTAATGGCGACATACGCTTTGAGAACGTATGCTTCCACTATGCGCCGAACAGACCCATACTCAAGAACGTTTCGATGCACATAAATGCCGGTGACCACATCGGTCTTGTCGGTCACACAGGCTCTGGAAAATCGACTATCGCAAACCTCATAAACCGCCTTTACGACGTAATAAGCGGTACTATCTCGATCGATGGCTACAACGTCAAGCAGATCGCGACCGAATCGCTCAGAAAGAACATATCCATAGTCTCGCAGGAGATATTCCTCTTTAAGGGAACTATCGCCGACAACATACGCTATGCGCGTCCGGATGCTACGATGGAAGAGGTCATCGCGGCTGCAAAGGCAGCAAATGCACATGATTTCATCCTGAGACTTCCCGAAGGCTATGAGACTGTCGTCGGAACCGGAAGCCGTTCGCTTTCGGGTGGTGAACAGCAGAGAATATCCATAGCGCGTGCGCTGCTCTTAGCTCCTTCGATACTTATCCTCGATGAGGCTACCGCGGCTATGGACACTGAGACCGAGCGTCTGATACAGGATGCGCTGACCTCGCTCATCGAAGGACGCACGACCATCACCATCGCTCACCGACTCTCGACACTCAAGGACTGCAATCATCTGTTCGTCATCGAAAACGGCGAGATCGCCGAGGAAGGCTCTCATGCCGAGCTTATCGCAAAGCGCGGTGTGTTCTATCGACTCTACACGCTCCAGAACGAAGCGAACAAGAAGATCATCGCGGGAATGTGAGCTTTACTATGATGCTTTTTGCAAAAAATCTACAGAAAGAAGAATATTATCATGGCTGAAAACAATACAAAGGTCGAAAAGACCGCAGATAAAAACAAAAAGCCCGAAACAAAGCCGAAGAACGACATCATGGGTGACGGCTCGGATGACGGCGACCTGATACTCGAAAACGAGAGAATATCTATCGATCTGACCCCCGAAAACGCCAAGTTCAGACGTTCGGGCGGTGGTCTCATCTCGCTCGATATAACGAATGCCAAGGGCGAACCCGAATCGTTTGAGAGGGTCGTCATACTCCGCTCCTTCCCGGTAACGAATCCGGATGAGTTCTTGTCCGTGCGCGAACCCGATTCGAAAAAGCAGGGCAGGGGCAAGGAGATCGGTATGATACGCCGTATGTCCGACTTCGATGCGGAGACTCAGAAGCTCTTTTTGGAGGAGCTTGATCGCAGATATTTCACTCCCGAGCTTCAGAAGATCAATTCGGTCAAGGACAAATTCGGATACCTCTACTGGGATGTCATGACCACTGCCGGAAATGTCACCTTCGTCCTGAACAATCCCTTCTCGAACATACGCATTCTCGAAGAC
Organism: uncultured Lachnospiraceae bacterium; assembly: GCA_964603455.1. Classification (GTDB taxonomy): domain Bacteria; phylum Bacillota; class Clostridia; order Oscillospirales; family CAG-272; genus Flemingiibacterium. Next base: position 420 of record CAZRVL010000111.1, on the reverse strand, counting down.
GGTCGTATCCTCATCAGCGATATTGACGGAAACATCTTCCAGATAACCGACCCCAAAAAGCTCGATGCGGCAAGCCTCAAAAAGATAGAGATATATCTGTGATGACCGACGCTCTATTGACGATTTTTTAAGGAGAAAGTCTCATGAAACTTTTATTTGACCTTCCGGAAAAGGAAAAAGCCGCCTTCGATGCGGCTGTCGGTGACGGCGAAAAGCTGATGTACTGTGTTCCTTTCAATATTCTGGAGGACAGGTTCGTTTCGGGCTTTATAGCCGTGACGAACAAAAGGATATACAAGCTGCTCGATGATAAGCTGCTCGCGGTCTACAATATCGCCGGTGCGACCGGCTTCAAGACCGAGGTCATGTACGGAAGCTGCGGCTTCTATGCAAATTTCGGAGAGGGAACGACCCTTATCT
>CAZRVL010000110.1:0-6144 GCA_964603455.1 uncultured Lachnospiraceae bacterium | reverse complement strand
CCCCCCCCCCCCCCCCCCCCCCCCCCCCCCCCCCCCCCCCCCCCCCCCCCCACACGCATTTGAACACTTTGTGTATATATTATACTATATAAAATCCCGCTTGTCAACAAATATATTTCGATTTTTTGAGCGAATATTTCGATTTTTGCAAAAAAATTATAATTTTTTTATAAGCTTCAATGCACGCGACAGACTTGAAGCATTTTCGTAACCAACGAGCAGAGTGGTCTCGGAAATTGTTTTTCCCGAGGCTATCAATTCCTTTGCACGGCTCAGGCGGTAGGAGCGCAGAAATGAATATGGTGTCGTGCCGGTCAGCTCCCGAAATCTGCGTATGAAATAATTCTGCTCGAAGCCGAGCCTTTGAGCGAGAAGCTTGACACTGATTTGAGAGGAATAGTTTTGTCTGATAAATTCGAGAGTATCCGAGACTATGCGGTCGGTCATGAACGGGATATTTTTGACAGCCGAGAGGGTCATGAGTGACAGCCTTAAAAGCTCATGAAGCAGCTTGACTTCTTCGTTATTCGTGTCGGAAAAGTCGATATTGTGCGGACGTTCGTATATGTATGAATCGAGCAGCTTTGCGAGAGCCTCTGCCCGTCCGACCGCCTCATATTCGAGCGGCTCAGAGAATATTATCGGCGGTGTCGAGTAGAAATCGAAATATATGTGGTCTATCGGGTCATCATTGTCGCTGAAAAATTTAAGATTCAGATTGCACGGAAAAAGATAGAAATATCCGTGCAGGAGTTCGAATTTTTGCTCGTCCTTCAAAACATATCCTGTGCCGGATTTTATATAGTAGAGCCGTTGAATTGTGAAGCTTTCCATATGAAACCAGTTTTTCGGCGCAAGTCCTTTGTAGGCTTGATGTATGGATATAACGGTATCCTGCATTTGTTTATCTCCGTAAGTTTATTTTGGTCATGATTTTGAATGCTTTGGTTATTTACTAAAAGCTGTTTATATATTATAATACTACTGTAATTAAAATTTGTCAAGAGGAAAGGACAAAAAATTATGGATAATAAAGAATGGTTCAAGCAGGCGAAATTCGGCATGATGATACATTTCGGACTTTATGCGCTTCCTGCCGGGGAATGGAAGGGCAGAAGAATGCCGCATATCGGAGAATGGGCGCAGTCCTATTTCCGCATACCGAATGCAGAATACAGCGAGCTTGCAAAGGTGTTCAATCCGATACTTTTCAATGCGGATGAATGGGTCGAGACCGCAAAGTCTGCCGGAATGCAGTATATGGTCGTAACGAGCAAGCATCACGAGGGCTTTTGCCTTTTCAAATCCGATTGGGACGATTTCAACATAGTTGACGGAACTCCGTTCGGCCGCGATATTATCGCCGAGCTTGCCGAAAGCTGCTATAAGCACGGGCTTAAATTCGGTCTGTATTATTCGCAGGATCTCGATTGGCACGACCCGAACGGCGGCGGCTACAGATCGGGACATACGAATTGCGGTGAGATGAGCTGGACGAACGACTGGGACTATCCTGACAATGATTCGAAGGATTATTCGCTCTGCTTCAACGGAAAGATAAAGACCCAGTTCAAGGAGATACTCACAAAGTACGGAGAGCTTGCGACTATCTGGTGCGACACTCCGAATACGATAACTGCCGAGCAGAGCAACGAGCTTTATGAGATGATAAAGAAATATCAGCCGAATGCACTGATAAATTCGCGTATCGGAAACGGTATCGGAGACTATCATTCGTGCGGCGACAATCAGATAGATTTCGAGGTCGGAAAGTCTGAATCCGGGGCGCGCTGCGGAGATGTCGGAAAGGTCACGGGACTTTATGAATGCCCGGCAACACTCAACCACACATGGGGCTATAAGTCGTATGACAACGATTGGAAGGATGCCGCGAAGGTGAAGGAGATCAAGGAAAGACTAAATTCGCACGGTATAAATTATCTTCTTAATGTAGGTCCGGACTATCTCGGAAGGCTTCCCGCGCCCGCTGTCGATATTTTAAAACAGGTCGGCGAGGAATAATTAAAAAAAACACACTTGATTTTTCTTTGGAAAGATCGTATAATAGATCTGTCCACAGCCATTGGCGTAAGTTCATGCCATAGGTTCGGGCAGGTCTATTTTTATTGAAATCGGAGGAATATCAGTATGACGGATGTCGTGTCGGTCGGGAATATGAAAAAAAGCGATGAAGCAACGGTCAAAAAGGTCGGTGCGATAGCTTTAATGGAGCGCGCTGCGGTCGGGATATTTGAAAACATAAAGAAATACGGCTGCAAACCGCCGTTTGCGATAGTCTGCGGAGTCGGTAATAATGCCGGTGACGGCTTTGCGCTTTGTGAGTTGATGCTCGATGAAAATATTGACTGTACGCTGTTTTTGTTGTCGGACAGAGCCTCGGAAAGTGGCAGATACTATCTCGAAAGGTGCAGAGCCAAGAATGCAAAAATATCGAATGAGCTTTCACTTGATGGCTTCAATACCGTGGTGGACTGTATATTCGGTATAGGCTTTCACGGAGAGCCGTCAGAGCCATATCTTTCGGCGATAGAAAAAATAAATTCGAGCGGCGCGTATGTAGTTTCGGCGGATATAAATTCGGGACTTGATGCTGATTCCGGGCTAATATCGAGGGCAACTGTTCGATCTGATCTGACCGTCTCTGTTGGAAGCTACAAAAGCGGACATTTTCTCAATTCTGCAAAGGATGTTATAGGTGCAAGGGAAAATATCGACATCGGGATAAAGCTCCTCGATGAAGGTGCAAAGCTGATAGAAAAAAGTGATATAAGAAGACTTTTTGTTCGCGAGAAGAACGATTCCAACAAGGGGGATTTCGGCTACGTGGTCTTGATCGGCGGCTCGGCGGATTACAGCGGAGCAGCGAAATTGGCGAATCTTTCACTGTCCGCATTGAGATCGGGAGCAGGAGTTTCAAAGCTTGCAGTTCCGAGGAGCATAGCAAACGCGGTATTGCCGTATCTGCTCGAATCGACACTGTTCAGACTCGATGAAGCGGATGGAGGGTATGTATTTTCGCGTGAGACGACAGAACGGCTGATAAAAAATACCAAAGCAGTTGCGGTCGGTATGGGGATGGGGCGTTCGAACGAAGTCAGACGGCTGTTGCAGTATTTGATATTCGAATACTGCGGACGGCTGATAATAGATGCCGATGGACTGAATGAGCTTTCCGAACTCAGTCTCACCGATCTCAAAAGCTCACGTGCGAAGCTGATATTGACTCCTCATTTAAAGGAATTTGAAAGACTCACAAAAATGAGCATTCCCGAAATAAAAAAAGATCCAATCTCTGCCGCAAAGGAATATGCAGAAAAGACCGGAGCAGTCGTTTTATTGAAGGGACCGACTACTGTCATAACCGATGGAGAACGAGTATATCTCAGCGACCGCGGATGTGTTGGAATGTCAACTGCCGGGAGCGGAGATGTGCTTTCCGGCATACTTGCCGGGATATGCGGATATGTCGGCGATAGTGATCTGCTTTTGGGAGTCGCAGCCGGAGCATATCTGAACGGTCTTGCCGGGGAGCTTGCCTCGGAGGATATACCAAACGTATCAATGCTTTCATCGGATACTGTGAGATATATCCCGAATGCCGTGAGCGATATACTCAAGCCATGAAAAAATGCGCGGAAACTCTCCGCGCATTTTCCTTGCCTGAAAATATCTTTCACGGCAAGGTGTTTTTAACTGATACTTATACAGTTCCGGAGACAACGAGAACACTGACTCCGGGCGATATGGTGTATGCACCGCTGACTGCATCCTGCGTGAAGGTCGCCGCAGGAACGCTTATTACGCCTTCGGTCGTTGAAAATGCTCCGGTCGTTTGATCGTATGTGTAACCTACTCCGGCACTAAGTGCATTTCCGTTTAATGTCACGGCAATGTCATTCAGCTTCGGATCGAAGGTATCGGTCACTACTATGCCATCCGAATCGGTCGCAGCTGCATTTCCGCTGTTCTGGATGACGAATGTATAGGTCAGTTGACCGTTCTCGACTACTGTCGAAGGACATATAGATTTGCTGATGGTAAGATCGGGACGGCTGTCTGCAGATATGGTCTCCGAAGCAGTGAGAGGGGCAGCCATCGCTCCGCCTGTGAGAGTGGCGGTATTTATTATCTGCCCCCCGACATTCGGCGGTGCGGTCGTACCGACCTCGGTCTCATATACCAGTGTGGCATTTCCTAACGCAGGTATAGAAATATTCTGTATTGTCAGAGTATTTCCTGCGGTAACGGTCGGCTGAACTTGAAGAACGCCGTTTTGATAGTAGCGTACAGAGCCGTCAATGTACGAGAGTGGGATAAAGGTCGCAGCTCCCGAAACATATGCTCCGAGGTTGTCATTAAGTGTCATTGCGGTGTATGCGGTAGTACCGGAATTTACGATGCTGATGACGTATGTGACACGATCTCCCGGCGAATAGGTCGAGGTCACGGCTGTCTTTGTCATCGAAAGCACTTCGCGCAGCTCTCCGGTGACAATGTTCGAATTTTTGATCACATTGTTGTATGACAGCGTTGCACGGTTTGTAAATGAAGCCATAGGTCAAATCCTCCGAATATATTATTTGTGAGACACGCTCACATTCGTAGGATATGCAAAGGTCGAAAAAACGACATTGCTCATATATACGAAAAACACCGTCTGCACGGTGTTTTTCGATTTATCCTGCCATTGAGCCGATGAAGACGGACGATAGCAGTAAATATAAAATTTTATGCTCTGTCGCTGTTGAGCTGCTTTGCAGATTTGCGGTTTTCGGGGATTATCTCTCCTGCCTTTATGAGTGCCATCTTGGTGAGCATAGGTCCTACAAGCTCATATATCAGCACGGCGAATAGGATGATATTTCGAACGAGCATTCCTTCGTATGAGCCGAGCTCCATAGCCGTTACAGACATACCGAGCGCAACACCTGCCTGAGGGAGCAGAGTGATACCGAGATATTTTACTATCATCGGGTCGCATTTCGTTGCTTTTGCGCTGATGCTTGCACCGAACATCTTTCCGATCGAACGGAAGATTATGAACATAAGTCCTGCGCCAACGATAGCGAGATCTGCGAATACCGAAAGCTCAAGCTCAGCACCGCTTATTACGAAGAACAGCGCGAAGAGAGGAGTAGTCCATCCGTCAACGCGATCCATAAGCTCCTCGGAGGATTCGCAGACATTGCAGAATATCGTTCCGAGCATCATGCAGGTGAGAAGTGAGGAGAAGCCGATATGAACAGGACCTATCGGTATCTTTATCATAGTCACTGCAACTGTGAGGATGACAAAGGTTATAGATACTGCGAGACGCTTGCTTCTCGAATGGAAGAACTGCTCGACAAACGAGAAGATAAAGCCCATTATCGTTCCGAGACCGAGCGAAGCGACTATTTCGATTATCGGATCGAGTATTATCGAATATACATCGACCTGACCGCTCACCATTCCCTTTGCGATTCCGAAGGATACGGCAAAAACGATGAGTCCGACTGCATCATCGAGTGCGACTATCGGGAGAAGTATATCGGTCAGCTTTCCCTTTGCTTTATACTGTCTTACGACCATAAGCGTTGCTGCCGGTGCGGTAGCTGTAGCGACTGCACCGAGAGTTATTGCCGCGCTCATCGGGAACTTGTCCTCTCCGAGAATGAGACTGAGTGCGCCGAGGGCTACGTCAACGAAAAGAGTTGCGGTCAGAGCCTGAACTATGCCGATGACTGTCGCCTGTTTACCGGTCTGCTTCAGCTGTTTGAGTCTGAACTCGTTTCCTATCGAGAAGGCGATGAAGCCGAGTGCGACATTCGAGATAACGGTGAAGCGTTCGACATATTCCATAGTCGAAAATCCGATACCATCAATGCCTAGCAGTCTGCCGACATTTCCGAGACAATACGGTCCTACGAGAACTCCGGCTATCAAATAACCGGTCACGGCAGGAAGTCCAAACGGTTTGATAACACGAGTCATCAAAAGTCCCGCCAAAAGTGCGATCGAAATACTTAAAAGTATATCCATTTCAAATACATTATCCTTTCACAGACCTGAAAACGGGTCATTTTTTCTTTACATTATATGATAACACTTTTGTTTTTTTTTTGCAACCACTACATATTATTT
>CAZRVL010000109.1:0-6200 GCA_964603455.1 uncultured Lachnospiraceae bacterium | reverse complement strand
ACAGCGTGAAGAAAATCCCCAAGCCCACGAGCATGATAATCAGTACATACGACCAGAGAATATCATTGACACCACTTACAAAAGACCCTAATAAATCCATCATCCTACCTCCATTATGTATATTTGCCCATCTAATATCATTTTTATGCCACAAAACAGGCAGTTATTAGTATACCACATAACTCTCATTTAAAGTAATTCTCTTTAATGAGCAAAAACAGCACTAATAGTATACCGATTACTTAAAAAGGCGTTATGACTCTGATGGTCATAACGCCTTTGTTTGACACTACAAATGATATTCGACTACCTTGTCCACTTATTACGAACAATCTATGTCAATATACCATATTTTCATACAAAAAGGAAGGATAATCTTGGTAAATCCGCAAGTTTTCTTACTTTTGCACACAAAAGAGGTACTACCGGATGGTAGTACCTCTTCATGCATTAGGCAAGCTTACGCTTAGAAGCTGAAGCGTACACCGCCGTCAATACGATATTTCTCTTTGACATCGCCACCGAAGGAGCGTTCATACGTTGCATAGAGCATCGTCGTGTCATTGAGCTGGATACCGCCACCGATCTCGAGTTCGCACCACGTGCCACCGAAGTCGATGTTCGTATTACCGCCTGCTTCACCATCTGCACGGAAGTTCGTGTCGAAGTCGCCGGCGAATTCATGTGCAACTGCGAATTTCGCGAAGTAGTTCGCACGATCGGTTTTCTGACCAACACCGATGCCGAGTTTACCAACAATACTATTCATGCTGTCTTGGTGAACATACATGTTTTTGTATTTGCCCTGTGCATCGAGGAAGTCACTTGCTGCGGTATAGTTTTTGCCTTGGATACGACCAATCGTGAGCTGTACGCTCGGGTCGATGTAGAAGCCGTTATCCTGTTCAAAGCGTTTACCGTATTCAGCACTAGCCGATACGCCCCACGTGTCGTAGTCACCCGTGAGTTTGTGTAACATATCGTTGTATACCGTAAAGTCGGTATCGAGTCTGCCGACTTTGGCAACGAGGTCGAGATATGTGCCGTTCGAAGCTTTTTTCGTACCATAGAGCGAGAGACTTGCAACCGAGTTGTCGCCTTTGCCGCCCATCTGGTATGTGCTTTCGCCGTCGTTATAGCTGAATGCCGCACCGAGGAGCCAATCGCCCATCTGTTTGTCATAACCGAGCTGGTATGCCGTGTAATCGGTCGTGTATTTTGCTTTTTGAGCATCCATTTCCGATTTACCTGCATAGTATTTCGCCCAGATACCGGACTCACCGTTTTCGTTGCGAAGCTCGCCAAGACGTTTCATCATATCGTCGTTTTCAGCGCGCCACATCATAGCCGTAGAAGCCATAGCCGATTTGGCACCACGCATCATAGCCGTTTCGCTATCGCCGTAGATGACATCCGGTGCCTTATTGAAGTCTTGGATAGAGTCAATATCAATCGATGCTTGACCATCGTCACCGAACAAGATGTCGCCTGCTTTTTTCTTCAACGAGGAAGTCGTAAGACCTTCAGCGATTTCGGCATAACCGTTGAGGTTCTGTTCGCCTTCTGCCTCATCTGTACCAACCGAACCCGTATAGTAGAGTTTTTTCGCCAAGGAGTTGAGCGTATGCTCTACAAGGTCCTTATCAGAAAGATCGATACCGCTGCTGTCCGTACGGAGCGTAATGGACGAGTCTTCTGCTGCCGATTTAATCGTGATATCGCCACCCATAATTTCGAGATGTTTCGACGGCGTTACATCACTGCCACCTTCTGCTTCACTGCTATCTCTCAAATCATACGTTGCAATTTCATCCGATACGAATTCATGACGATAGAGAACCGTCGTATTACCGCTGAATTTATCAATTACGAGGTTAGCCGTAATGCCGTTAGCAGACTCGGTAATCGTCGCACCGTTCGCATCCTTCAAGCTGCTCGTCGTGAATACGTCTCTACCCGTCATATCGATGAAGCCTTTGTCACCGACGAAGTTAGCAATCGTGCTTTCTGCCCCCTGTTCAACCGACATAGCATTCTTCCAGATTGCACCGTCCGTCAAGGTAAGGTTCATTTCATTACCGGTAGCAAAGCCGTACCAGAAGCTGTTCTTACCGCTGAGGTTCAGGTTAACCGCACCGTTGGTGTAACCTTTCCAATGAGCACCATTCGTTACCCAAAGGTTAATATTACCGCCCGTTACAGACCAGCCGCTTGGTTTTGTGTAGTTACCTCTCCAGTAGGATTCTTTGCCGTTCAAGCCGACATTGATATTCGAACCGTTTTTCGCTACGAAGTTACCGGTAATGGTCGTCTTGCGATCGCCCGCACCGACTACCGTACCAGCTTCATCTTTGGCAACGTTGACATTCACTGTACCTTGACCACCATACATCCAGTTGGTTTCTGCATAGATAGCAGCTTCTGCACCGTTCGTTGCTTCGATGTTACCACCGCCGATTTCTACATTGGAACCGCCGTATGCATGAATAGCATGGTTGACACCTTTTTCATAGTCAGCCACCATATCTACCATGCCGTCAATCGTGACATTGCCGGCTTCTGCATAGATAAGATTCGAATCTTGGGCATTACCGGTCGTTTCGACTCTCATCTTCACGACACCGCCATCACCATTGTGAATCGTGACATTACCGTAAGAAGCATGGATCGCTGCCGATGGATTGGTCGTTACGTTCCACATATCATAGCTCTGATTGTTCACGCCTTTTACCGAGATATCCAAATCGCCTACATTGTTAAGGACGATTTCACCATGGCTGAGTACCGTAAGACCGGTGTTGCGACCGCTGTTTACTGTATTGATTGCGAGGTTGTTACCATTGAGGTTAACCGTCGTTTTGTAGCCTGTGCCATAGCTCGATATAGCCGAACCGATCGAAGCTCCAAATCCATACGTCAGATTTGCATTTTCTACATCAATCTTCGTATTTTCTGCATCGAATTCATATACGCCGTCACGAAGAACGCCGGCTGCTACATAGACCTTATCCGTCGTTTCGTTACCACGAATCGGGTCATTGAATTCGTCTTTCAACTGATGATCCGGAAGTACGCCTTCGAGCGTATCTTTATCCAAGCTGCCTTGACCATCTACGTCGCTGAATGCGATGTCACCGAATGCTTTCGTTGCCGATGCCGTCGTCAAGCCTTCGGCAAGCTGTACCGAACCATCGAGGTTGCGTTCACCCGTTACATAGCCCGTGTAATAGAGCTTATTCGCGAGAGAATCGAGTGCTGCCGATACCATGTCGTAGTCGTTAAGCGAGATGCCGTCGCGATCTGTGATAAGCGTAATCTGCGAGCCTTCGCCGGCAGACTTAATCGTGATATCACCACCGAGAATGTCAGTCTGACCATCCGTTACTTGATGGTTATAGAATACCTTCATATCACCGCTGTAGTCGTCGATAACAACATCACCTGCATTATCTGCCGTCATGTTGAGAATACCGCTTGCCGATGCAAGGCTGCCGACTTTGCTCGTTGCACCTGTCGTGAGTGTGTTGTTCCACGTAGCGTTTTCAATGAAGAGATTCATGCTGTCGCCCGTATTGTAACCGTTCCACGTTGCACCATCAGTAAGGTTAACGCTAAGGCTGTCGCCTGTGCTGTAGCCGTTCCATACCGAGCTGTTACCAAGGTCAACAAACGTCAAATCGCCTGTCGTATTACCGTTCCAGGTACTGCCATCCAGCCAGAGGCTCATGTTATCGCCAATGCTGTTACCGTTCCAGGTTGCACCGTTTTCCATCCAGAGGTTGACCGTACCGCTACCTGCTGCATAGTTACCGTCCCAAACAGAATCCTTCGTGCTGAGGTCGATATAGAGCTCGCCGTTTTCGGCTACTTCAACATCGCCCTTGATTGTCGTTTTGTTGCCAATCGTTGCATATTCATCTTCCGTCAAGTTGATAAGAACCGTACCGTCGTCAACTGTGATTGCATTCGCACCATTCGTTGCTTCGATCGTACCGCCACCGATGGTTACCATACCGCCATCTACATAGATAGCATCTGCCGCACCGGCATCGCCGTCAGCGAGAATATCAACAAGACCTTCGATTGCTACCTTGCTATCGCCGTCAACCTTGACAATCGCACCTTTTGCCGACTTGTCACCGGTTGCACGGAGTTTGACCGTACCGGTCGTATTGTTAATCAATACCGTACCGCCATCCGTTGCCAAGATTGCATTCGCTTCACCGCCACCGATAACATCGATTGTGATATTATTCGCATTGTCGAAGCTGACTGTACCGCTATCAGCAACAACACCTGCCGCATCGTCCGAATCTGCTACGATGAGCTTGAGCTCATTCGAATTCATATCGATAGCAGTTTCTTCGCCTTTTTTGTGCGAGGAGATACCGGCACTAATACCGCCAACATCACTGCCTGCCGTATTAATCGTCGTCTGTGCACTTACGAAGTTATATACGCCATCGGCTAAGATGCTTCTATCAACGTATTCCGTATCAACTGTCGCATCACCCGTAATCGCCGTTGTGAAGTCTGTCTTGAGACTGCCTTGACCGGTTACATCACTGAATGTCACGTCGCCGACCTTCTTCGCAACAGAAGAAGTCGTCAAGCCTTCGGCAATCTGTACATAACCGCTGAGATTACGTTCGCCCGTCGTGTAGTTCGTGTAGTAGATCTTCTTGGCAAGCGAGTTGAGCGTATCTTCTACCATGAGCTGTTTCGACAAGTCAATGCCGTCGCTGTCTGTACGAAGCGTGATTTCGGAGCCTTCTGCTGCCGACTTAATCTTGACATCGCCACCGATGATGCTGACCGCACCGTCGTTCACGATGTGATTATAGATAACCGTTGCATTACCGCTGTAGTTGTCAATCGAGACGTTGCCCGTTACGCCGTTTTTCGACTCAGTCGTCGGCGTTGCCTGACCAAGCATCGTTTCTTTGTTCAAGAGGCTTGCTTCAACATTGATAATCGTGTCGCCTCTCATGTCGATATAAGCACCATCACTGATGAAGTTATCGAACATAGCTTCTACCTGATTACCCTTGCTGTCTACCTGCGTTGCCGAGAGAGCATTCTTCCATATAGCACCGTCAGCAATCGTAAGGCTCACGCCATCCGTCGAGGCAAAACCTTCCCAGTAGCTACCCGCACCACGAAGATCTACGTTCATAACACCGCTGGTGAAGCCTTTCCAATGTGCACTGTTGGCAATCCAGAGGTTCATTTTACCTTCACGGTACGGCGATACGCCATAGCCCCAGCAGTCTGCATAGTTGCCTTCCCAGAAGGAGTCTGCCGTGTTGAGACCGACGCTGACTTCACCTTTACTCGTCATGTTACCGCTCGTTGCGATTTCACCTTTGATTGTCGTCTTGCGGTCGCCTGCACCGATAACATTGCCGTCAGCGTCTTTCTTCACGTTGACGTTGATGATACCGGAGTTACTCGTGACAAATTCACCATATGCCCAGAGAGCAGCCTTGGCACCGTTCGTTGTTTCGATGTTACCGCCGCCGATTTCCACGCGGGATGCAACTGCCGATACACCAACATCTGCCCCATCTGCACCGTCAGCTACGATGTCTACCATACCGTCGATGATAATCTTCGATTCGCCGTCTGCACCGTTTTTACTCTTGATAACAGAGCCGTTATTGCTGGTACTCTTCGCACGGAGCTTCAATACGCCACCGTCGCCGTTATGGATGTGGATTTCACCACCACCGTTGGTATGGAGTGCCGCTGCAACGCTACTGCCACCGTCTGCTGTGATGTCCATATCACCTGCGTTATAGACATTGACAACACCGTTCGTGATTGCTGTGATACCGGTCGATATTGCATCAATGGTCAGCTTGTTGCCATGCATATCAATGTTGATGATATGTTTATCAGACTCACCATCTGCATATGCCGCAATCGCACCCGGCATCGTACCGCTTACCCACGGACCTGCCGGAACGTCAGCATCGCCTGCCTGCGACGTAATCGTTGTATTTTCTTTCGTGAAATGATAAGTACCGTCTTTCAGGACACCTGCTTCGTAGTAGACTTTATCATGCGTTTCATCACCACGAATAGCCGTCGTGAAGGAGTCTCTATCCTGACTGTCCGGAATCGTAGGCGGTTCCGGGTCAGGGTCTACCGGCGGTTTCGGATCAGGATCTACCGGCGGCTCAGGATCCGGGTCTACT
>CAZRVL010000108.1:0-6287 GCA_964603455.1 uncultured Lachnospiraceae bacterium | reverse complement strand
GAAATGTTCAAGAAGGCTTACGAGGGCGGCTACGCTATCGGTGCTTTCAACATCAACAACATGGAGATCGTCCAGGCGATCACCGAGGCAGCCGGTGAGGCTCGCTCTCCGGTCGTTCTTCAGGTCTCGGCAGGCGCGAGAAAGTATGCAAAGCAGGAGTATCTCCTCGCTCTCGCTAACGCCGCTATCAAGGACGCGAACATCGACCTCGCTCTCCACCTCGACCACGGCGCAGATTTTGAAATCTGCAAAGCGTGCATCGACGGCGGCTTCACCTCCGTTATGATCGATGGCTCTCACCATTCCTTCGAGGACAATATCGCCCTCACCAAGAAGGTCGTTGAGTATGCTCACGAGCGCGGCGTTGTCGTTGAGGGTGAGCTCGGTCGTCTCGCAGGCGTTGAGGATGACGTAAAGGTATCGGCTGAGGATTCGTCCTACACTCGTCCCGAAGAGGTCGAGGAGTTCGTTACCAAGACCGGCGTTGACTCTCTCGCTATCGCTATCGGAACTTCTCACGGCGCATACAAGTTCAAGGCTGAACAGTGTACCAGAAATGCCGACGGCGTTCTCGTTCCCCCTCCGCTCCGCTTCGACATTCTCGAAGAGGTCGGCAAGCGTCTCCCCGGCTTCCCGATCGTTCTCCACGGCGCATCGAGCGTTCCCCAGGAGTACGTTAAGGAGATCAACTCGCTCGGCGGCAAGCTTCCGGACGCTGTCGGTATCCCCGAAGAGCAGCTCCGTCAGGCAGCAAAGATGGCAGTCTGCAAGATTAACATCGACTCGGATATCCGTCTCGCAATGACCGCAGGCATCCGCCGCGTAATGAGCAACCAGCCCGATGTATTCGATCCCAGAACCTATCTTTCTGTTGCTCGTGATGAAGTCAAGAAGATGGTCACACATAAGATCACTACTGTTCTCGGCTCTCAGAATACTCTTTGATCTAAACCTACAAACAGACTTTTTAGTGCCGCGCCAAAACCGCGGCACTATTTAAATATTATAAGTGAACCGCAAAGATCGGTTACAAATGATCGAAAGGCATGGTTATAATAATGAAATGGTCTGAACACTACAAAATAAATACACACGACTGCGATACGGAAGGCTATGTAAGAGCATCTCTTGTACAGCGTTATATGCAGGAGACCGCCAATATGCAGATGAAGCACGATGGTCCGTCAAACGAAGAACTCCGTGATATGAACATGGCATTTTTACTTTCGCGGATAAATGTCAATATATATTCTCCGCTTTTCGCAAATGATAAGATAGATGTGACCTCATGGGGCTGCGAAAGCCGTGGAGCAAGCTTCAACCGCTGCTATCAGATCAAGCGCGAGAATGAGATAGTAGCAGAGGCTTCGTCCGTCTGGGGACTTATAGGCATAACCGATCACAGGATAGTCCGAGTCGGCGAGGTCGAAATGCACTTCGGAATAGATGAACCGCTCGAAATGGATGCACCGAGAATAAGGATACCACGTGATCTTGAATTGACTTTTGCCGGTGAACGTCCGATCGTATACAGCGATCTCGACAGAAATCATCACATGAATAACACTAATTATCCGGATATGTTCTGCGATTTTATTCCCGAAATGGCAGGAAAGCGTGTTACTTCAATGGGAATAAGCTATGTACATGAGGCTCCGCTCGGAGAGATCTTAAAAGTATATACTGCAAAAAGCAACGGTGTCTGGCATATACGTACTGTACGTTCCTCAGACGGTCTTGTAAATTCCGAAGCCAACATCGTAATCGAATAAAATTAACATTATATGTGCGTAAAATTAACATTTTCCGCTTTAAATATCGAATAAAAGATGCTATACTTTTCCTGTAACAACAGCACGAAAGGAACGCATAATGTATGAAATGTCCGGTATGTGGGTGTACTGAAAACAAAGTCCTCGAAACTCGTTCTGCAGAAGATGACAGCGTAATAAAACGTCGCCGTGAATGCAACAACTGCAAGACTCGCTTCACCACCCTTGAATCCGTTGTTGGTACGAATCCGCTTATGGTTTGCAAACGTGACAACACGCACGAGCCATTTGATCGTTCAAAAATATTGAACGGACTTATAAAGGCATGTCAAAAGCGTCCCGTATCCATAAGGCAGATGGAAGCCTTGATAGATACCGTGGAATCAGAGCTCACGTCAAATCCGAAGATGGAGCTTTCCACAACTGTAATAGGTGAGAAGGTCATGAACGGGCTTCGCCGTCTCGATAGTGTCGCTTATATAAGGTTTGTTTCCGTTTACAAAAAATTCGATGATGTCGATTCATTTCTACTTGAGATCGATAAAATAAAGCAGGAAAAGAACTGACAAAGAGCACATATTATCCGAAAAATCATGCAAACTGTCGAAATCATCCTTCGGCAGTTTCATTTTTACAATATTTTCATAAAATCTTCATTGAATATTTTGGCAAGTATGATATAATATTCTCGTGGAATCCTATTATAAAAGGAAACTCACAAGGTAATAATATAAATTTGTATTGTCTTTTGTAAAACAATGCTCCAAGAGCGGAGCGGAAAGGAAACCTTTTGCTCTGTGATGGCGTATCATCACGCGCAAAACGTAATGGTAACAACCATGAAAAACATCAAAAAAGACAGCTCGATGAGCGCATTGAAGCTCGCACTCATCATCACCGGATCGGTAGTTGCAGCTGCCGGAATCGTACTTCTCATCATTAAGCTCTGCAAGAAAAAGTGCAACACCAAAAAGGTATGCGAATGTTGCTGCGATGACACCGATTCCATCGACTCGTGGGACATCGATGCGGATGCACTCGATGAGCTTGAGCTTGATGACTGCGATGAATGCTGCGATTGCTGTGATTGCGCAGAAGCTGCCGAAGAAGCTGAAGCTCCAGAAAGCTCAAATGCTACCGCTGCTGAGTGATCACCGGATCAACCCAGGCTTCATATTTTTGAATAGTTTATAAAAAAATCAAACCGGTCATTAAAGATCGGTTTGATTTTTTATTTTATTCGAAGGTCTTCATGAAGGTATCGAGCTCAGCATCGATTTTTTCCTTAGCGGACGCATACGAAGAAGCATACGGGCTGCCATGGAATATCGCTCTGTTTATGATCTCGGCAGAACCACCGAAGCCGTATATGCTGTTATAATCGATATATGTCGTACTGAAAATAAGGTCGAGCATCGCTATGCTGTCATCGTTTCTGAGAGCTTTGCCCTTCAAGGTAATATCAATAACTGCCGGACGAAGAGTTTTTACAGACTGATATTCGAGAACCTCTGTAATGAATCCGGTCTTCTCAATATTCTCCTGAACGAGCGGAACAGCAACAAATCCGCGAACCCAAGGATTTATAAACGAAACATAGCTCGACTGATCCTCATCGTATTTCGGCATAGGATATATTACATAGTCACTTTCCATATCACGGAATCTGCGGATAGCCGATTCTACATAGTGAAGTGCAAATATCGACTGATCGCTCTTAAAGTTTCTGTCGAAAAGATATACGTCATCTCCGCCGTTATTGACTGTCTTGAACCACTTTGAAAGATTTTCGATCGTATCGACTACCTCGGATGTTCCGAGAGCTACTTCGATCTTTCCGGTCTTATTATTGTAATCGGAAAGATGAACTCCGCTGGATGCGAGCAGAAGTGTCGAGGTCAAATTGTTATTCTCATTAACGATACCGTAGAAATCGTTTATGCAGTCCATTTTTCCATCGCTATTGAGGTCATTGTCCGCATCCTTCGTATATGAATACAGCTTGTCCATTGTCCATGTTCCGTCATATACAAGGCTGTAAAGTTCATTCTCATCTATATGATATTTTTCCGCAACGGTCGTATTCATATATACGCATGCCGGACCGATAAAGGAAGTTATCGCAACATCTCCGGAGGTATAGAACAGCTTATCGTTGATCTTAAGATTTTCATACATGAGGCTGCTCCACCATTCGCGGTCAAGTTGCAAATACGGAACATCGAGCAGATTCATGAGTCCGCCCTGAGACAGAACAGATGACATTCCGTTCTTTCCGTCTCTAAGCGAATCTATATATATATCAGCTATATAATCGCCCGCAAGAGCCGCATTCGAAACTTTGGAATGATCGTCGAGCAGAAATTCGGGATACTCGATAACAACATTATAACGCGCTTCGATAGCCTTATCGCGGTTATACTGAGTGTCGTTTATAACCTCTCCCGTGATCTCGCCGCACTGCATATTCATAATGCTGATGTTCGGGTCTTCAGCCGTCAATATCTTATATGAAGCACCGTTAAAATTCTTTTCGCCGAGAGTATCGAGATAGTCGGTCTCAACAGATACGCTTTCATCCGAGCTTGTGGTCTGGTCATTTGAAACCTTAGTTTCGCCGCAGGATGCAAGTATCAACGTCAAAATAAGAAATACAGAAAAAATACGTTTTTTCATAAATCAAATTACGCCTTTCATAATTATTATGATAAGTATATCATAATTTTATGCAAAAGTCAAGCATATACACCACAAAAAAGATATATCGTTTATTTTTCGCGGTTATCACAAAAAAGCATAATTATGATATGTCTAAAATCCCATCGTCATTTAATATGTAGTGAGTACGCCAACCTCGCTTGCCGCCTCCATCTTAAACTGTTCGAGTGCTTCCTTTGCTTCGGGAACTACGATCTTGTTGTTAGACATATTTTTTCTCCTTATAACTTGCTATCTATGATCATCGATCTCCACACATTCGGCTGTGCGCATTTGCCGGACGGCTTTGATCTAATTAGCGAGTCAGACGTTTTCCGTCCGGCTCTGGTAGTATTATTTACTGACTCAAAAATTATATTACTGCCAAATAATTGTTTTTAATATTTGAATGTCATCAATATAGTTATATTCCGCGCTGTCTATAAGGCAACGCGCTATGTTAAATCAACCGTTATAAATTATGAAATCTTCGTATGTATTTTAATAAAAACGCTTCAGCAATATTATTTGTAAAAAAATAAAAAAATCTTCGAAAAGCCCTTGACAAAAAGCATTTTTCGTGGTAAAATAATATTACCTCTGCTGGAGGGCTCTTTTTTTGCGCGATCTGTGCCGCAAAGAAAACGCATTAGAGATGCAGCTTTTGCCGAGGGAGGTACGTGTCCTGACGGGTCGCCATGTAAGTCCCGGACAGGCATAAACAGAAATGTGGGGTTCTCCCCGCATAATTCAATCGGGAGGTGCCGAAATGAGAGTTAAGATCACACTGGCGTGCAGCGAGTGCAAGCAGAGAAACTACGACACGACCAAGAACAAGAAAAATGACCCCGACAGACTTGAAATGAACAAGTACTGCAAATTCTGCCGCAAGCATACGCTCCACAAGGAAACGAAGTAACAGCGGAGGTAACTATGGCTGACATCGAAAAGATCGAAAAAGTCGAGGATACCGCAAAGACCGATAAGAAGGCAGCCGAAAAGGCTGAAAAAAAGAAGCCTTTACTCGGTTCGCGCATCGGAAAATTTTTCCGCGAATACAAGAGCGAGCTCAAGAAGGTCGTTTGGGCGACCAAGGAGCAGACTCTCAATAACTTTGTCCTCGTAATCGTATCGGTCGTAATAACGAGCGTCTGCATCGGAGTGCTCGACCTCGTGTTCAACTCAGGTATTACCGCGCTTGGTAATCTGATCTGAAAACGGAGTTAAATAGGATGAACAGCAACGATCTGTACGACGCTACCGGTGAGAAACGTTGGTATGTAGCACATACCTATTCCGGTTACGAAAACAAGGTCAAGACTAATCTTGAGAAAATCGTAGACAACCGCGGACTTCACGACATGATTGTCGATATAAGAGTTCCCGTGGAAACCTACACTGACGAGACGGGCAAGGAGATCGAGGAAAAGGTCTACCCGAGCTACGTGCTTGTAAAGATGATAATGACTGACGCAACATGGCACGTTGTCAGGAATATCAGCGGCGTTACAGGCTTCGTGGGACCCGGATCGAAGCCGACGGCTCTATCTGATGAAGAGGTTGCCGCTATGGGCATAGAAGTTGCCGCTTCAAAGGAAGTCGTCAGTTATAAGGTCGGCGATACGGTCGAGATAAAGGAAGGCGCACTCAAGGGAACCTGCGGTGTGCTCAAGGAGATCTCGGAAGACCTCAAAAAGGTCACGGTCGTCGCAAATATGTTTGGCAGAGATACGCCCTTCGAGCTTGACGCGAAGGACATCAAACTCGCCGACTAATGAGGTTTATTCCCTCATGACGTGGGAGGGAGAACACATACAA
>CAZRVL010000107.1:0-6331 GCA_964603455.1 uncultured Lachnospiraceae bacterium | reverse complement strand
CGAAATGACCGACATCATTCCGCAGGACGCAGGTGACGGACAGAATCCCGATTCCGATCAGGATTCTGACAACGGACGTGCGCCGGCTATCGATCTCGGCAAATTGTTCGGCGATCTGGGCTTTGGCGGCGGAAAATCAAACTCGAATCCGAACCCCAATCCGAACCAGAACCAAAATCCGCTCGAAAAAAATGCGCCCGGCAAGAAAACCGATTCGCCGAAGCTTAAATTTTTGCCGACATATTGTCAAAATCTCTGTGACAAGGCTGCCGCAGGTCAGCTCGATGCGATCGTCGGACGCGACCGCGAGTTGACAAGAGTGATCCAGATACTCAGCCGCCGTCAGAAGAACAATCCCTGCCTGATCGGTGAACCCGGAGTCGGAAAGACCGCGATAGCCGAAGCTTTGGCTCAGCGGATAGTATCAGGAGACGTGCCGGATAAGCTGCGCGGAAAGCAGATATATCTTGTCGATCTGACCGCGCTCGTTGCCGGAACTCAGTTCCGCGGACAGTTCGAATCGCGTATTTTGGGACTCATCAAGGAGGTCAAGGCACAAGGAAACGTGATCTTGGTGATAGATGAGGTACACAACATAGTCGGCGCGGGCGATGCGGAAGGCTCGATGAACGCGGCGAATATTCTCAAGCCTGCACTTTCACGCGGCGAGATTCAGGTGATCGGCGCGACCACATTAAACGAATACCGCAAGCATATCGAAAAGGATTCCGCGCTCGAACGCCGATTCCAGCCGGTAATGGTCAACGAGCCGTCAATAGCCGATTCGGAAAATATTATTATAGGAATAAAGCATTATTATGAGGAATTTCACGGCGTGAAGATCTCGGACGAGATCGCAAGACACGCGGTATCGCTTTCCGAACGCTACATCACCGATCGTTATCTGCCCGACAAGGCGATAGATTTGATCGATGAGGCGGCGGCACACGTTGAATTGACCTCACAGGCGATAAAGGATTACAACGATGTCGCAGGACTGCTCGCTGCGAACAATGCCGAGGTCGAGAAATTGGAGTCCGCTCCGGATTCAAACGATGAAAAATATTACGAAAAATTGGCTGATCTTAAGACCACAGGCATACAGCTCGATGAAAAATTGAAATCGCTCGAAGAAGCGAAAAACGAAGTCGCTGTGACGCTCGATGATCTCGCAGAGGTCGTTGAGATATGGACCGGAGTCCCGGCTACAACTATAAGTGAAAGCGAATTTATGCGTCTCGACAAGCTCGAAGCTCGAATAAAAGAGCACATCGTTGGACAGGATGAAGCTGTAGTCTCGGTCGTAAAGGCGATAAAGCGCGGTCGTGCCGGAGTTTCGGCAAAGCGTAAGCCGGTCTCGTTCATTTTCGCAGGTCCGACCGGAGTCGGAAAGACCGAACTGGTCAAAACTATCGCGACCGATCTGTTCAATTCGCCCGATGCGCTCATTCGTCTCGATATGTCGGAGTACATGGAAAAGCACGCCGTTTCGAAAATCATCGGCTCTCCTCCCGGCTATGTCGGCTATGACGAAGCAGGTCAGCTGACCGAGAAGATCCGCCGTCACCCCTACTCTGTCGTACTGTTCGATGAGATAGAAAAAGCACATCCGGATGTTATGAACATTTTGTTACAGATACTTGACGATGGAAAGATAACCGATTCGCACGGAAAGACGGTCAATTTCGAAAACACGATACTCATAATGACAACGAATGCAGGTTCTTCGACCGGAACGGGATACGCAGGCTTCAATCAGAACAGCATAACAGTCGCTGAAGGCAAGACCGAAAAAGCACTCGGCGAATTTCTCCGCCCCGAATTTCTCAATAGGATCGATGAGATCATCACCTTCCGTTCGCTCGATGAGAATAATTTCGTTGAGATCGCACGCATAATGATGAACGAGCTTGCAAATGCGCTTTCGGAAAAGGCGATAGTGCTGAAATTCAGCGATGCTTCGCTCGAATTTATCGCGAAAAAGGCATTTTCAAAGAAATACGGTGCGCGTAATCTGCGCAGATTCATTCAAACGAATGTTGAAGACAAGATCGCCG
This sequence comes from uncultured Lachnospiraceae bacterium, assembly GCA_964603455.1. Lineage (GTDB taxonomy): Bacteria > Bacillota > Clostridia > Oscillospirales > CAG-272 > Flemingiibacterium. The sequence goes on along the minus strand of CAZRVL010000107.1, from coordinate 4,274 downwards.
AGGAGATCATCTCGCACTACGAAAACAAACTCGCCGCCATCGCCATCGATGCGGATGAATCGGGTCTGACCTTCAATTTCATTTGACATGACTGAAAGCTGGTACGACAAATCGCTCGAACAGATCGAGCATCGATTCGAGGCAGATCGCGGACGCGGCCTTACCCGCGATAAGGTTGCAAAGATCCGCAAAAAAGTCGGTTCAAACAACATCTACCCAACCGAAATTAAGAATTTTTTCGAATATCGCAAGAAAATGTCAACCGATTATGCCTCTGTGATCCTGCTGATCACAGCAGCGATCGCGGCGATATTCGATGTGCCGATAGCCGCCGAAGCTATCGCGCTGATGGTCATTTTGAACCATGCGGCGGCAATATTTACGTTTGTAAAAGCGCGGCGTGTTCTCGAAGGAATGGAGGCATATTCCTTGCCGACCGCTAAGTTATTGCGCGACGGAAAGATATCGCTTCTCGATATGCGTGCGCTCGTGCCGGGCGATGTGATATTTTTGTCAGCCGGCGACATAGTTCCTGCCGACTGCCGAATATTCGCGGCAGACGGACTATATATTAATGAAGGAACTTTGACTGGAAATGTCAGCTCGGTGCGCAAGGACCCGAATTTTGCGGTATTTCGCCCCGGATTACGCCCTTCCGAACAGTTGAACATGGCATTCGCGACTACCATCGTGACCGCAGGAAACGGTCGTGCTATGGTCGTTGCAACAGGAAATTCAACTATCGCCGCAGAAAACGGCAATCTAAAGCCGATAGTCACGCACGAAAATCTTCGAATTTTGTCGAAGCTCAGAAATTATTGTAGGACGTGGAGTCTTACGATGCTTTTGATGATCTTCGTTGTCGTTATCGCTGAATTGTTTGTAAAATCTGCCGGGCTCATGGTGGACAAAAGCATATTCGATCTCGTCATGACCGGACTTTCGCTCGCCGCCGCCTCGATGGCTGAGCTTTTCACGGCATTTGGATACATAGTCATCGGATGCGGAATTTTTAATGCAATGAAGCGGCGAAAGGATGTAAATGTCGGCGCACTTATCAAAAATGCCGAAAAATTGGAAAGCCTGCGTGAGCTTGATTGTCTGATAATACCCAAAGACGGAATGATAACTCAATCACACTCACATGCAGAAAAAATATTCATTCCGCGCAAGCTTTTCTCAGCGACCGACCGCGATAGACTCAGCAATTTTAGAGGAACTGTTTTGAGCGGCGTAATTTCGACAGGAATATACGGCGCAGGTTTGTCAAATCTGAACTCATCATCGCGAAAGATCACCGCCGATGAAGAAGCTCTGATCGAATTGGCATCCGAACTCGGACTCTACAACTCGAATATCGACCGTTCCTACCCAATAATCGAGCATATGCCGGCTGGCGGAGCATCGAAATTCGAGACGACCTTGACGCTCGACACCGACCATAGATATATGGCGGTATGCCGCGGAGATCCGGAGGAAATTTTGAATGCCTGCGAATATTATTCTGAGCGTGCGGCGATCTACCGCATGACGACCGAAGACAGGCTCGAATTTTTTGGTGCGGCGCAGAGTCTTATGCGCGAAAATTACAAAGTACTTGCTCTCGCGACAGGCGTTACAGGCTATAATAACCTACAGCGCATTGGTTCTATTCAAAGCGACCTTACACTCGAAGGCTTTATCGCCATCCGTGAACCGCTCCAGCCCGGAATCGCGCAGACAGTCGCACGTGCGCGTGCCGCAGGGATTCGCGTGGTCATGACGACCGACCGATTCACTGAAAGCGACAAATACATCGCAATGTCGGTCGGAATAATCAAGGACGAAAGCGAAATTTTGACCGAGAGCCGAATGCTTTCGATGAATCGCGATCTTTTGCGCGTAAATCTGCCTTTGTACAATATGTACTGTGGCATACCTGCCGCTCGTCTCGCGGAACTCGTTGACATGATGCGTGCCGATGGCAAAAAAGTCGGACTGCTGGCAGGCGGAATCAACGGCGCATTGCTATTAAAACGCGCCGATGTCGGTTTTGCCCAGGCGGTAACGATCTCGCCCAAGGCAAACCGTGCCGGAATAGACATAAAATCGCGCCAAACTCCGGCATATTCGCGCATTGTCGGCGCACAGGGCAAAACTTTCGATTCCGAAGCGTTGAAATTCATTTCGGATGTTGTCGTTTCTGACGCGGATGACCGCGGTGACGGCGGCTTCGCAGCAGTCATTTCGGCACTCGAATATTCCAGATCTATCTATAAAAGTCTGCTTCGAGTCGTTCGTTACCTCGTCACCACACAATTTGCGCGGATATTTTTGACGCTCGGCGCAATATTTGTCGGAGTCAGCACACTGAACCCCGTCCAACTGTGCTACGGAGGACTGATAATCGACTTCGCGGCGGTCGTGTGCGCTGCGTTTTCAAAGCCGCCGCACGATGCGCTGTCAATACGCGATGACGCGGAACAGGCACTTGACAAATTCTGGATAGTCAATCTGCGACCTATTCTGTTCGCACTTTTCGAAGCGGTAATGATACTTTTGCTGCCGACAATTGTGAATTTGATAGGATCTTCGTTAAAACCGGACGAATATATGACTATTTGTTTCATTTCCTTCACAATTTGTCAGCTGATAAATTTGACAGAATATGCCAGCGACCGTTCGATATTTGCTGCAAATCTCAGATTAAACATAATTTATTCATTATTCATACTCGCGCTCATCGGCACTATCGCGGTCGGTCTGCTCTTCCCCGCAGCCGGCGAGGTATTGGGAATTGTCAAATTAGGTCTGATCCCGTCAATATGCTGTGCCGCCGTTCCGCTTTTGATGCTCGGACTTCACGAGCTGTATAAGATCATCGTCAAAAAAAGATGAGACAAATTCACACATTTCAGCCGATCTTCGATAAAAATTCAAAAATATTGATATTGGGCAGCTTTCCATCGGTAAAATCACGCGAAACAGGCTTCTACTACGGTCATCCGCGAAATCGTTTTTGGCAAGTTTTGGCAGATATTTTTGATGAGCCCCTGCCGCTGACTGTTGCGGATAAGCATAAAATGTTAATAGATCACAAAATTGCACTGTGGGATGTATGCTCATCGTGCGAGATCGAGGGCTCGGCTGACAGTTCTATTCACGAAGTAATTCCAAACGATTTAAACATTATATTATCAGCAGCTAAAATCGAGCAAATATACACAAACGGTAAAACTGCCGAAACATTATTTTCTAAATATTGCCGAAAAGATTGTGCAATCTGCTCGATATGCCTGCCTTCGACAAGTCCGGCGAACGCAGCGTGGAATATTCAAAAATTAATTTCCGAATGGAAAATCATAGCAAAGGAATGTGAAAAATGATCAATTTTACATCTATTTTGGCAGATGAACTCAATATTCAGGACGAAAATATCAAAAAGCTCCCGAATTTAAAGTTCTACAATCCAAAAAACGAACCCTTCCGTATCTACGGTCTTCATAATGCGCTTTCCTCCGAGCCTTATCACAGGATTCCTACAGATGTAGCAGAAGCAACAAACGATGGTGTTAAGGGTCTGAATTTCAACACAGCAGGTGGTCGTGTGCGCTTTGTTACGACATCTAATTATATCGCGATAAAAGTTTTCAATCCTTATGGCGCAAATATGGTCAATATGTGTCACATCGGCTCATCGAGTTTTGACATATATGTCAATAAAAACGGTCGTGACACATTCGCTGCCGTCCTGAAAGTTCCGGGAGTATACAAAGACAGCTTTGAAGCGGTCGCAAATCTCCCAACAGGTCGCAAGGAGATCACGATCAACTTCCCGCTATACTGCGGTTGCCGCGAATTTTTCATCGGTCTCGATTCAGAAGCCGAGCTTGAACGCCGCGCCGACTACCGCTTCGAAAAGCCGGTACTTTTCTACGGCAGTTCGATCACCCAGGGCGGCTGCGCCTCGCGTCCGGGCATGGCATATGAAGCTTTGATCTCGCGCAGATTCGACACGAACTACCTGAATTTGGGATTTTCAGGAAGTGCAAGAGGCGAAGACGCTATCGTGAACTACATGGCATCGCTCGATTTTTCGGTTTTCGTGTGCGATTACGACCACAACGCGCCGAATGTTGAACATCTTATGAACACGCATGAGAAACTTTATAAAACGATCCGCGCATCTCACCCGGACACTCCGGTAATTTTTGTCGGAAAGCCCGACTCCGACCCTGTAAACAACGACATTGCAAATCGCCGCGATGTCATTTACACGACCTACCATAACGCGA
>CAZRVL010000106.1:5712-6495 GCA_964603455.1 uncultured Lachnospiraceae bacterium | reverse complement strand
TTTTCATCATCTTATGCCATTCACAATCCGTCTATACTTTACAAAAAACATATACCCCCCCCCCTTTTGGTATATATACACATTTTTTACAAATTACTATTGACATTTCAAAGAAGGTATGGTATAATTGATACAGGATAATTCTCACATTTCCAGATGAAAAATATTTATGAAAGGCATGATGAATAAATTATGAAACGGACTTTGACTCTTATCCTCGCGGCTCTGCTCGCCGCAATGCCGATCGTTTCCTGCGGTGAAGCCAACGGCAGCACAAACGAGACCACGAATTCATCGGTCGATACTACCGCGACCGATGTATCAAATGCGACCTCCGGTGTTCCATCGGATTTTAACCTGAACGGCAAGACGATAAACATCTGGTATACCACTACGTCCTCGTCTGTCGCAGAAACTCTGACCGACCTCGACCCCGAGCTGACCGGTGACATTCTCGATGATGCTATCTACAACGCAAACAAAAAAGTCGAGGAACGACTCGGCTGTAATCTCGAATTTTACAATTCGGGCATAGCCAGTGCAGAGACCGGCGCAGAGGTGCAGAAATTCGTTCAGGCTCAGGACGATACCTTCGATATATTCCATGCAGTTCAGTGGAACACGGCAAAGCTCGTTGCCGAAGGCTATTTCGTCAACATGGCAGACGCAAATTACATGAGCTATGATAAGCCCTGGTGGGATTACGGCTACATGAAAGAAATGACGATAGGTACAGATCAGATCTACTGCTTATCGGGTGACTTCGCAATCGACCGCACACGC
>CAZRVL010000106.1:0-5702 GCA_964603455.1 uncultured Lachnospiraceae bacterium | reverse complement strand
ACTGCATCTATTACAATAAAGATATGTACGAGGAATTTTACAAGAATGCGGACGGACTCTATTCCGAAGTGCTTGACGGCAACTGGACATGGGAAATGCTCCGCAAGATCTGCTCCGATGTTTATTCAGACATGAACAATGACGGCATAACCAACCGCGATGATCGTCTCGGTGTCTGCATAAACGACTATTTCCACCTTGACAGCTTCTTCTACGCTACCGGTGCAAGAGCCACCGAGCGCGATAAAAACGATATTCCGCAGATCATACTCAACAACGAGCGTGTCATATCTATCATGCAGAGCCTGTACAGCCTTGTTTTCGAGACCGAGGGCGTTTACTTCTCAGGTCCGCTGTATGAAGATGACCTTCTCAACCGCCAAAGCTTCGAAAACGGCACGGTAATGTTCCTGCCCGGCTTCTTCTACACCGCCGAATCCATGCGCGAGATGACCGCTGACTACGGTATAATCCCCTTCCCGAAGTATGATGAAGATCAGGACAAATACTACAGCGATGTCCATGACATAATCCGTCTCATGGTCGTTCCGCAGACCTGCAATGATGTTGACGCAGTATCGGCAGTTCTCGAAGAGATGGCATTCGTAGGCTATAGTAACGTTCTCGACACCTACTACAATGTCGTTATGAAGGGCAAGTATTCGCGTGATGATACATCTGCCGAAATGCTTGAGATCATCCGTAACAATTGTTCACCCGACTTCGCACACATGGTAGACTGCAACTCTATCGGCTATCTCCAGAGAAAGCTCATTCAGGGAAATACCTCCGACTTTGCATCGACCTATGCTCAGTATGAGCCTGCCGCACAGGTTGAACTCGACAAGTATGTCGATATGTTCAAAGACAACGCAAAATAAATATAGCCTCTCCATCCATAAGATAGCGGCAAACCAAAAGGGTTCGGGCGAAAACGCCTGAACCCTTTTATAATATTCGAAAATTTCCGTTCGAACCTTTATATTACTCCTCGATCTTAGCCTTTCTGGAGTTTATAGCGCATATGATTGCCGGATCGAACTTCGGCTTGCGGCCGTAGGTGTACAAGCCGTTCTTCTCCTGCTCAACGTCAGTGAGCTGAGTATAACAGAATGCCGATATACCGGGATTGTCGAGCAGTACATTGGTAAGTCCCTTGTAGCGTTCGATAAATTCTTCTTCGCTCTTCGGACCTGTACCGTAGCCCCAACCGTCTCCGCCGATGTTCCAACCGATTCCGCCGTACTCACTTATAAAGGTCGAGCTTGCGGGCGGAACCATACCGGCATGATCCTTGACTTCAAATTCCTTGTTTTCTGCCAAGGGTGCGAGTCGCTTTTCAAACTCAGCAGGATCCTGAGTGTAGTCGTGAATATCCCATACTTCGGTCTTTACGTGTACCCAGCCGGAGCAGTCAACAAACATACGGTTCGGGTCGAGCGTCTTCGTGATGTCATAAAGTGCCTCGACAAAGTGGCTGCTCTGATTCTTCTGAGTCTCGTTGAGCGGACACCAACCGACTATAGACGGATGGTTGTAATCGCGCTTTACGATCTCGATCCATTCTGGGATGAAGCCCTCCCATGCCTGTGCGCGGGAAATATCAAGTCCCCAGTTGCCGTGCTCGCCCCAGACGATATATCCGAGCTTGTCCGCATGATAGAGGAAGCGAGGCTCGAATACCTTCTGATGGAGTCTCGCACCGTTGAAGCCGAGTCCCATCGAGCGTTCGATGTCAGCCTTGAGCTCGTCATCGGTCGGAGCGGTCCATACGCCGTCGGGATAGAAGCCCTGATCGAGCACCAGACGCTGGAATACCGGCTTGCCGTTGAGTATCATCTTACGACCGTCATAATATACCTCGCGAAGACCGAAATAAGACTTTATCTCATCCTCGCCAAGCTTTATCTCAAGATCATAAAGTCTGCCGTTTCCGATCTCCCAGAGATGCTCCTCGGAAAGCTTTACGGTGAGCTTTGCTGAACGCGCATTAGTCTTGACAACAGCCGCTCCGACCTCTTTGCCCTCATAAAGTGCCTTTACCGACACCTCGCCGTCATAGTTTCCGACAAAATTCACATCGATATGAACTGCGCACGCCTTAAGATCGGGATCTGTCTTTATGCTCGTTATGTAGACTTCGGGAACTTCCTCGACCCATACAGTCTGCCAGATTCCAGTCGTGCGCGTATAGGAACAGCCATAGGAAGCATACTGATTCGACTGCTTTCCGCAGGGCTGATTGCCCGAACGAACATCGTCCTCGGCACAAACGGTTATCACGTTCATTCCGTCATGCGCGGCATCCGTGATGTCGTATACAGCAGGCGAAGAGCCGCCGATATGATGTCCGACCGAAATTCCGTTCACCCATACCTCGGAGCGATAATCGCAGGCATCAATGTGGAGCAGTATGCGCTTTCCGGCATTCTTCTTAAGCTCGACCTCGCGACGATACCATACCGAATAGATAAAATCGGTATGAGCGACACCCGAAAGACGGCTCTCAGGACAGAACGGCAAAATGATCTCGCTCTTCAGCTTTCTGTCGGGCTTCGCCATTCCTCTCGCACGTCCCGATCTCGAATTGTCGATCTCGAACTCCCACTTTCCGTTGAGGTTCAAATAGCTGTCACGCACCAGCTGAGGGCGCGGATATTCACTTCTCGGATTCATAATATACCTCCATGAATCAATAAATTTTACCAAACGAACATACCGTCCGTATGGTGTGTACATAACAATTATACAATACAACCCACAATTTGTCAAGTAAAAAAATTAGCATTTTATATGAATATTTTTGCAAGTGGAAAAGTTCACATTTTTGTGATATAATATAAGCACACTTATTGGGAGGTCAAATATGGCAAATGAAAAAATCTTCACGACAAAAGCCGATGAATACGCAAAAAGTCGTCCGTCCTACTCGCAAAAAGCAATAGAAAAAATATTCGAAAAGATGATACATCCGGGTGAAACTGCCGCCGATATAGGCTCCGGAACTGGAATATTGTCAAATGAATTTCTGTCACGCGGATACGATGTCTTCTGTGTCGAGCCAAACGAAGCTATGCGCACCGAAGCCGAGAAAAAATATGCAAAAAACGAGCATTTTCACTCGATAAACGCACCGGCAGAAAATACCGGACTGCCCGAAAACAGCATATCGCTCATAACCGCCGCCTCGGCATTCCATTGGTTCGACCCAAAAGCCTTCAAAGAGGAATGCAAAAGAATACTCAGCCCGAACGGCATCGTCTGCATACTCTTTAACGAGCGCAGCTACGATGATTTCACAAAAAAGCAGCATGAAATATGCAGCAAATACTGTAAAGGCTTCACTTCCCTCTCTCACGGCGCAAAAAAGACATACGACCGAGCAGATATACTGTTCGAAAAAGGATATAAGCTCGAAAGCTTCGATTTCAAATTGAGCTATACCAGGGAAAGCTTCATCTCGCGCAGCCTTTCCTCCTCATACGCCCCCGAAAAAGGCACAGAAGCCTGCGAAAAATACACAGCCGCGCTGAGATCACTGCTCGATGCCGAATTTTCCGAAGACCGCATTGAGATCGCAAATTCAACCGTCATGCTGAGCGGAATGGTGTGAAAGAATAAAACTATACGCGGATTTATTGACATTTTTAAAAATGTGTATACAGTATCATCCGATACGAAAATCATATCAAAGATTCTCGAATTGCACTTGTTTCCATATTTTGTATCATTTGCAGAAGATATAGATTACAAAATAGAGTTAGCCGAGCATCAAAATCACTATCCAGATCTGACATTTATCAAAAAGAATGATACAAAAATAAAATTTGCCATAGATTTAAAAACAACCTATCGTAACGACAAATACCCGGATTTTTGTAACGGATTTACGCTTGGATCGCATGGAGAATATTTTATAAACCGAACAAGCAATAAAAACATTCAATACCCTTATAAAGATTACAGCGGTCATTTTTGTCTTGGTATAATATATACACGTTCAATATCAGATAAATCCGATGAGATAAAAAAATATACGATCAATGAAATAGAAAATATACCTGCCGTAATCAGAGATTTTACTTTTTTCGCAGAAGAAAAGTGGAAAATAGCGAGTGACAAACAAGGCAGTGGAAACACCGCCAATATCGGAAGCATCCATAAGATAGATGATATACTTTCCGGCAACGGAGTTTTTGCTAAAGCAGGCGAAAAGATATTTGATGATTACTGGATGAATTATAATAAAATTGAAATCATGACCGATGATGGCAGTCACAAAAAAATGTCATCATTTACAGAGTACTTAAAATATCGAAGTTTACCTCCGGATTTAAACAATCCGGCGATTTCAAAAATGAAGGCAAAAAACAATGATCGATAAAATATACATACCACCTATAAAAATTCAAGGAATAAAGACAAAACTCATTCCGATAATAGCAGAAAACATTTATTTGACCGATATAGACACTTGGATAGAGCCATTCATGGGGTCGGGTGTCGTCGGATTTAACATTGCACCCCAAAATGCGATATTCGCCGATATAAACCCTCATATCATAAATTTTTACAATCAACTCAAATCCGGTACGATAACTTCACAGCGTATACGTGTATTCCTTGAAACAGAAGGTGAACGCCTGTCCGAAAGTGATGGAGAACATTACTACGAAATACGCGAAAGATTCAATTCAACACACGATCCATTGGATTTTCTATTTCTCAATCGCTCATGCTTCAATGGAATGATAAGATTTAATAAGAATTTTGAATTTAATGTTCCGTATGGGCACAAGCCACAGCGTTTTTCACAAGCATATATCACAAAAATAGTAAACCAAGCAGCACATATAGAATATCTGCTAAAAATCAACAATTGGTCATTTATATGTCAATCATTTGAAAAAACCATACAGATGGCTGACACAAATTCATTTATATATTGCGATCCTCCTTATATAGGACGGCATGTAGATTACTATGACAGTTGGAATGAAGAATCAGAAGTTGCACTTTGCAATGAGCTTATGGCATCAAAAGCTAAATTCATGCTGTCAACATGGGATCATAACGATTACCGCAAGAATGAATATATAGAGAAAGTGTGATATTTCTGCAATAAGATAACTCAAGAGCATTTTTACCATGTTGGTGCAAAAGAGATCAATAGAAATCCAATAACCGAGGCGTTGCTTACAAACTATGAGCACGATAAAATTCATCAATATCAGTCGTTCTTTCCGCAGCAATTATCCATATTTGACATAGAAAGTTTCAAAACATTATAAATAAAATCTCCCCTCCCCGAAAATATCGGAGAGGGGAAAATTTTTGTTAAAATTACTTTATAACGATAAGAGATTCATCCCACTTTTCGGGAGCTTCGTAGCCCATGAGGTTGACCATCGTAGCCGCAACATCCGAAAGTCCGAACTTGCCCTCGTCTGCCTTCATCTCGTACTTGTCTGCCGAGAAGTTGTCGTAGATATAGCACGGAACAGGATTAAGGGTGTGGCTGGTCTTCGACTTGAAGTGACCCTCCTTGTCAGCCTTCGGAGCGTGAGTCTTCTTGTCAAGCTCATACATCTCGTCTGCGTTTCCGTGGTCGGCGGTGATGAGAGCTGCGCCGTGAAGCTCGTCTACTACCTGAAGGATTCGTGCGAGCTGAAGGTCAAGTGCCTCAACGCTGCACTGGGTAG
>CAZRVL010000105.1:0-6602 GCA_964603455.1 uncultured Lachnospiraceae bacterium | reverse complement strand
GAATCGTAACGAGCAGTCCGAACAACGTTCGGGCGATCAAAAAAATTCTCGCCGCAGGTCAAAAAGCCGCAAACATCAGAATTCGAGCCGCGAACATTCGGGAAACATTTCCACAGATGAGCTTTCGGAAATAGCCGAGGAAGAAGTCGCTATAAGCGAATATATTGCGGTTACATCCCAGCCCGACGGTGAACCGAGCGAAGCCGAGATAATAGAAGAATTAAATTCGGCAGTCGATGAAAGCGAAGCTCCCGGCTCAGAAACAGTAGAATCCGAGGGAGAAACCGCAGCTTCGACGCAGGAGGATGAAAAGCCTGAGGAGCTTGCGACATACGAGATAATCGGTGTGCGTTTCAAATCGACCGGAAAGATATATTATTTCGATCCGGATGGTCACAAATTCAAGCGTTCGGATGCCGTTATAGTCGATACCGCGAGAGGTCTCGAATACGGCATAGTCGATCTATCGAACCGAATGGTTACCGAACGCGAGGTAGTCCTTCCGCTCAGGAAAGCCGTCAGACGCGCAACAGATGATGATATTGCCCGCGCAAAGGAAAACGCCGAAAGAGCTGCCGAGGCATTTTCCGTATGCGGAGAAAAAATAATCGAGCACAAGCTTGAAATGAAGCTGGTCGATGTCGAATACACCTTCGACAATTCAAAGCTGCTCTTCTACTTCACCGCGGAGGGCAGAGTCGATTTTCGTGAGCTTGTCAAGGACTTGGCATCGGTCTTCAAAACACGAATCGAATTGCGCCAGATCGGAATACGAGATGAGACCAAGCTGCTCGGCGGAATGGGCATATGCGGACGGCCGTTCTGCTGTAAGACATTTCTGTCGGATTTCGTTCAAGTATCTATAAAAATGGCAAAGGAACAGAATCTCTCTCTCAATTCGGCAAAAATATCGGGTGCATGCGGAAGGCTGATGTGCTGTCTCAGATACGAATATGACACTTATGCCGAGGAGATCAAAAAGACTCCGAAGGTCGATCAGATCGTAACGACTCCTGACGGCGAAGGTATAGTTACCGAGGTGCAGCCGCTCGCCGGACTTTGCAGAGTTCGCTTCACCGAACGTCAGGATATGCAGCCGAAGGTCTACCACCGTGATGTGTTGACCGTAATAGGTGGAAAGGGCGCGAAGAAAGCCGCACCTAAGTCAACCGCAAAAAGCGAAGAGGAAGAAGCTTTGTCTGCCGAAGAATGATCCTTGACAGTCAGACAAAAATAGTAAACTCAATGTAAACTTTTTCAATTTCCTATTGCATTTTTCCAAAAATGTGGTACAATTTATAGGTAATTAAAGTTATGGAGGTGTATCTGGAAATGGCATACAAGATCGGTGACGATTGCATCGCTTGCGGCGCTTGCGCGGACGAATGTCCCGTTAGCTGCATTAAGGAAGGCGACGGCAAGTACGAAATCAACGCTGACGAGTGCATTGAGTGCGGCTCGTGCGCTAGCGTCTGCCCTGTCGAGGCTCCCAAGCAGGAAGGCTGATTCAATTCACAAAAATACTGCCGCACAATGCGGCAGTATTTTATTTAATATCGAGGTATTTGTTTATGGCAAACATTGTTAATATAGTAAATTTCGTGCGCGGTAAAGAACCGCGTGACCGTTCTCTCGATCTCACAAGGACTATCCGTGAGGAGATAAAGCTCAACAAAAAATACGGCTTTCCGAATACTATACTGCTCCAATACGATGCGATGAATCAGACGGAATTTCAACCGCTCATTGAGGATGCTGACGACGGCACGACCGAATTCGGATTCTGGTTCGAGGTAGTACAGCCGCTTTGCGAAAAAGTCGGTATAAAATGGCGCGGTCGTGAGGGCTATGAATGGGATTGGCATGTCTGTCCCGGATTTTTGATGTCATATACCGAATCAGAAAAGCGTCTTTTGATCGATGAAGCGATGGAAAATTTCAAATCGCACTTCGGACATTATCCGTATTCGGTAGGTTCGTGGTTGCTCGATTCGTTTTCAATAGAATATATGCACGAAAAATACGGAGTCGGTGCATTTGCAATATGCCGTGAGCAGTGGGGGACAGACGGCTATACGCTTTGGGGCGGCTACTATAACGGCGCGTACTATCCTTCGAAAGAAAATGCCTTTACACCTGCTCAGACAGAGGAATACCGAATAGATGCTCCTGTGTTCAGACTGCTCGGAGCAGACCCGATACACTGCTACTATGAGAAATCGCAGATAAAGAAGCTGAACCGCACAGGTCTCGGTCTGCACACGCTCGAACCCTATTGGAAATGCGGAAAGGATGAAAACTGGGTCGATTGGTATTTCGCGACCACCTTCGCAAATGAGAATATGGGCTTCGGATATACCCAGATGGGTCAGGAAAACAGCTTTCCCTTCCCGGTAATGGAAGAATCTCTCCCGATGCAGTATGACTACCTTTCGAAAGCCGCAAATGCAGGTCTTGTCGAGATCAAGACTCTCGGCGAAACTGCCGAGCTTTTCCACGACACCTACAAGGACACTCCCGCTACGGCTATCACAGCTTTGCGAGATTGGCATGAATCGAACTGCCAGTCGGTATGGTATGACTGCAAGAACTACCGCTTGAATCTCTTTGAATCTGACGGTATCGTAAGAATACGCGATATACACAAATTCGATGAAACCTACCGTGACAGACTGCTCGACTGCCCGACCGACAAAAACGAAGCTGTATATGACAATCTTCCCGTGATCGATGGACTGCGCTTCTCAGACGAGGATACCGAAGCCGGAATATATATCGGAAACGGAAGAATACTTTCGGTATGCCATGAGGATGATGAGCTTTTCGTAAAGATCTCGGCGAATGACAAGCTCATAAAGCTGTTCGCTTCTCCGAACAAAATATCCTTTGAATGCGCCGAAGAATTTGCGCTCGATTTTAAAGTCAAAAAGAACTGCACATCTATAGTTGGTTCGGACAAAAACGGCATAGATTACAAACACAACGGCTTCAAATATCGTCTTGAGACTTCAGACGGCTCTTTTGACGGCGAAAAATTCGTTTCAAACGATATGAAGCTTACACTTATCTTAAAATAAATTAAGGATATTTAAAAATTATGACTATAACCTATACAGTCGGAGACTCTCTTTATGTGAACACCACGAACCGCTGCTCAAACAGCTGCGATTTCTGTGTTCGTTCGCACGGTGAGGCTTTATACGGTGATCTTTGGCTCGACCGCGAGCCTACACGCGAGGAGATATTAAAAGACATCGAAGCGCGTGAGCCCGAAAAATTCCCCGAGCTCGTATTTTGCGGATACGGTGAGCCTACAGAGCGTCAGGACGATATTGTCTATATAATGAAGAAGCTCAAGGAAGCACATCCTTTCATGAAGATACGCATAAACACGAACGGTCAAGCAGACCTTATAAACGGACGCGACACGACAACCGAGCTTTTCGGTCTTGTCGATACTCTCTCGATAAGCCTTAACTGCGCAAATGCCGAAAGCTATCAGAAGGTATGCCATTCCGAATTCGGCGAAAAGGCATTCGATGCACTAATAGACTATGCAAAGCGTGCTAAGAAATATGTTCCGAAGGTGATATTCTCGGTCGTTCGCGGCTCTATTCCTGACAGTGACATAGATATTTGCCAAAAAATAGCCGATAATGCAGGAGTAACCCTAAGAGTAAGAGAGATGCTCTGATGCTGTACAATAATTTTGAGCTTTACAATGTCGCCGAGCTGATACCTTATAAGGACGGCGGCTTCAATATGTCACGAGTTCCGTCATATGTGCGTTCTTCAATGAGTGAGCTTGGACAGCGGATGGCGTGCAATACGGCAGGCTGTGAATTTCGCTTCGTACTCAATTCCGGAAAGGCTGAGATAACTCTGCGTCTCGACACTCCCGGTGCGCACACGGAGGCGATACTTTATTTCGGCGGTGTTCAATCCGGATGGCAGACTCTAAAGCATACCATTTCATATGAGCCGACCACGATAACTATCGAAAATCACCCCGCCCCCGAATCGCTGAAGCGAATAAGTGATGCTTCGGGATATGAATACGATCCGAAAGTCATACGTCTGACACTTGAATCGGCACAGCTCATACTTTTAGATGCAAAAGGCGATGTTCGTCCTCCGCTCGATTCCGAAGTCCCGAAGAAGCGGTTCATGATGTACGGCTCATCGATCACACACGGAAGTCTTGCCTGTTCGTCAAATCTCACCTATCTTGCTCAGATCGGAACAAGGATGAACTGCGATTTTTACAGCTACGGTTTTGCAGGCTCATGTTTGCTCGAGAAAGAGGTATGCGATTATATCTCAGAAGAGGCGAACGATATAAATCCGCGCAGTTGGGATTTCGCAATTCTTGAGCTCGGTATAAATGCGCTCGGAATGTCCTGCGAGGAATTTTCAAACCGTGTCGAATATCTTCTCGACAAGATGGTTTCAAAGAATCCCGAAAAAAAGATATTCGTTATAGATATATATTATCATCTCGGTGATCTCAACAACGACAAAAAAACACAGGATTTTAGAAATATCGTAAAACAGCAATGCGAAAAGCGAAACTCGCCGTATATATATCACATAGACGGAAGAAACCTTTTGTCATCCCCGCGTGGGCTTTCGGGTGATTTTGTCCATCCAAACGTTGAGGGAGTGCGCAAGATAGCGGACAATTTATATGCTGTGCTCCGAGACAAGATTTGAGTTATCAAGGAATAAATAAAATACGTTTTTTATAAAAGCAGAAAGGAATTTGATGCTTTTTGATCTATAAAATCAAAAAGCAATGGTAAACCAAAATGAATTTTACTGCAATCAAATACGGTGTTACAGTTCTTCCCGAAAGTTGGGTCTTCAAAGACGGAAATGCAGATGTAAAGCTTCCGATCTCCCTGCTGTTCTTCCTTGTAAGGTCGGAAGATAAGAAAATACTCATAGATGTAGGCTGCGATGTAATGGGTGGCTTCATAACGCCAAAATTCAAGCTGCCGACAGATGCACTCGCAGAGCTTGGCATAGCTCCCGAAGAGATAACCGATATATTCCTGTCTCATTCGCATTCAGATCACATAGATTCGGTAATTCACTTTCCGAATGCAAAGGTCTACATAAACAAAAACGAAGCTCAAAACGCAATCAACCTCGTAAAGGACAGCAGTCGTGTCACCGCATTCGATTCCGAATATTCGATGATGCTTGATGATGGCGAGATACGCGCAAGATGGATAGGCGGACACTCGCCCGGCTCATCAATATTTTATCTCACCTCAGGAGAGCACAAATATGTCCTTCTCGGAGATGAATTCTATTCTATGCGCTGCTTGATCGAGAACCGCCAGGGCTGTCCCTCGAACCCGAAGGCTAACCGTGCGTTGCTCGATGAGCTTCAAGACACAGATTACACTCCGATAATATTCCACGACCCGGATCTAGTTCCGGGTGAGCTCGGTTACAAGCAGATATTTTAAGTATTCCGTCCGTATGTTCATCATACGGACGATTTTTACTTTAGTATGTCACAACAGCGTCACAATATTGTTTAAAATTGCACTTGAAAAAATTTCGATAACGTGATATAATATAAAGAAACAAACGGTTTTTCCGCGATTTATCGCGGCAAGATCGAATTTTACCGTAAATTTTTCGGAGGTATGCCATGTTACCACAAGTTGAACAGATAGCTGCAAGAGTCCGCGAGCTCCGCTCGATACTCGAAATAGATGCTGACACGGTCGCTTCAAAGATCGGAGTCACACGTGAGGAATACGACGCATATGAGAGCGGAAGTGATGATATTCCTGTCGGAAAGCTCTATCTCATTGCAAACGAGCTTCATGTCGATCCGACCGTCCTCTTGCTCGGAGATGAGCCACGAATGATCGATTATACAATAGTCCGCGGTGGAAACGGTCTCGATGTCGAACGCTATGAAGGATACAAATTCTCGTCGCTTGCATATAATTATATCGACCGCGAAATGGAACCGATGATAGTAACTCTTGATCCCACGGACACGCCGCCCGAGCTTGTCACACACGAGGGTCAGGAATTTAACTTAGTCCTCGAAGGAACTGTTGCAGTCAATATCGGAAACCGTGAATACATACTCAACACAGGCGATTCGATATATTTCAATCCTTCTCTGCCGCACGGTCAGCGCGCTATCGGAGGGGTTTCGAAATTTCTCACCGTTATAAACGAAAACATGAAACGCAAAAAGTAAGAAGGATAAAGCAAAATGAATTTTCTTAATAAATATCTTCCTCGCGTTGACTTTAAGAGCTATGAGGACTTCAAGGCAAATTACAGAATAAATATTCCCGACAACTTCAATTTCGGTTACGACATAATCGATGAATACGCACGTCTCGAACCGACAAAGCCTGCTCTCGTCTGGCTCAACGATTCGGGCGACGAAAAGCATTTCACCTTCGGTGATGTCAAGGAGCAGTCCGACCGCATAGCCAATCTGCTTCGTTCGCTCGGTATACATAAGGGCGACCGCGTAATGCTCATACTCAAGCAGCGTCCCGAGGTCTGGTTCACTCTGGTCGCACTCTGCAAGCTCGGAGCGACTGCGATCCCCGCGTCCT
>CAZRVL010000104.1:0-6687 GCA_964603455.1 uncultured Lachnospiraceae bacterium | reverse complement strand
GCGGCGCATCGCTCAAGACCGCTGACTTCACCACCATCGTTGACGCAGCACAGGCATAAGCTTAATTAATATTAAAATACAGCCTAAAAGGCGATACGTGACTTGTGTCAAGTATCGCCTTTTAATTTTACAAAAAACAGGAGACATTTTTAAAATATCTCCTGTTTTTATTATGATTTTATATGCAAACGTTCGAAGATGGACTTATTTAATATCCTCGGCTCTGACCTCACGTCCGGTCTCGGCGGAACGGTAGAAGCATTCGATGACCTTTGCTACTTCGAGGTTCTGGGATTCCTTTATGAGATATTCCTCTTCGCCTGCGAGTGTGTTTATGATATTTCTGTACATATATCTGTGCTGTTCGAACGGAACGCCCTTGTACTGTCCGTTGTCGAACCACTTCATAGCGACTTCGCCCTGGAATCTTCCGACATTTTTGAAGAGAGTTCCGTTTTCGACATTCAGACCGCCCTTATCTCCGCAGATAGCGAGACCTAAGTTTGTCGTAGGCTGGTTAAGTGCCCACGAGAATTTGAAGTTCACATTCATGCCGTTGTCGAGTCTAATGAAGCCGTGCGAGAAATCCTCAACATCAAATTCATGCCAGTCATACGGGCGCGGATCGAACGTTCCGCTGTATGCACCGCTCTCGGCGATTGAGAGGTGAATATCTTCGCCCTGATTTGCTATCTTAGTGACGGCAGCACCCGATACAGATACAACCTTGGGATCTCCGCAGAGCCACAAAAGCGAGTCGATCAGATGAACTCCGAGGTCGCAGAAAGGACCGCCGTAATTGTGCTTTTTCATATGGAACATTCCCCACGTCGGAATGCCTATACGTCTTATGAAGGAAACATCCGCAAAGTATATGTTTCCGAGCTCTCCGGATTCTATAAGCTCCTTGGACTTCATCATATAGTGCCGCCATCTCATGCACTGGCAGGGGAACAATCTGCGTCCGAGAGCCTTTGCCGTGTCCCACATCTCCTTAGCATCGGCATATGTGACGGCGATAGGCTTTTCACAGGCAACGTCAGCACCTGCTTTCAATGCGGCAATAGTCCATTCCTTGTGATAAACGTTCGGTGTGCAGACCGCGACAAAATCCGGGTGAAGCTCATCGAGCATCTTCTGAGGATCGGTATACCAATTCGGCACATTGTGACGCTTAGCGGTCGAGCTTGCGGCTTCGGGACGAATATCTGCAACTCCAACGACCTCGATGAGTCCATCGGCTTCGAGTATGTGAAGGGCGGGGAAATGTGCGCTGTTTGCGATCATTCCGCAACCGATTATTGCAACTCTGATCTTTTTCATTTGTTTTTTCCTTTCATTGACAAAGCATATATCAATATTCCGTGACTCCCTGTTCTAGATAAGCCTCGTAGGCACGGCTCACGGACGGAAGTGCTTTTTGTATTATCGGACGAACGAAGCTGCCTCTTCCACCCGAACGCGCTTCCTCTATAAGGTTATTTTCGGCGGCAGATCCCTTGAAGCCGATACGCATATTCGTGACTATAGAATCAAATGCCCCCTCGGCTTTTATCGCTGTGTGTACTTTTTCGCGTTCGCTGTACCAAAAGCAGAAGCAACGGTCATATATACTGACACATCTGTCAGACATTCTGAATCCGACTCCGAATTGATCGCTATAGCAGTAATCGTACCAGTTAGAGCCTACTCGGTCATCGAATGCGCAGGAGTTCACATAATCAGTATAATCGCAGGTATAGAGCGGATGTATGTTTTTGAGCGAATTTCCCGCACTTTTTACCATTATACCGGTGAAGACATCTGCTATACGCATATTTGTAAGAGTATTGTCAAAGCCTTCGAGCAGTACTCCGATAGAATCTATGCTTCGGTTTCCGATTATGTTCACACCTGAAATATCGCAGTCTGACGAGCCGCTGTTCGCGCCGTATTTGATATGCAGACCGATTACAGTGTGCTTTATAGAAACATTTCTTACGACTGTCTCACGTCCGCCATCGATCGATATTCCGTCTGCGATTCCGCAGCCATCGATTATGCCGCCCGAGAAGGAATAATTGCTTCCGCAGGTTCTGATGTCGTTTGCAGCATCTTTTGCACCGAGTCTTACGAGTGCTCCGCCGCTCCAATTTTCGGCAGCGCGGAATACCGCGAAATCCGAAAGACAGAGCGAAACGCTTTTAAGCGGGTCGGCAGGAGTAAGTATAGGCTTGTCGAGCAGATATACTCCATCAGGGAAATATATGGTTCGGTTCGGATTTTCATCTATGAGAGATTGAATATCCTCGCTGACACTTCTGTTTTGGCTGAGATCTATGTGATCTGCGGCGGATAAAATTCCGTTCATGCTCGATATTTTCATGAGATACACCTCCGAAAATTATATTGACTTTCTTAAAATTCGACCTTTGTACCGCCGACTTCAGCCGAACGTCTTCCGGCATCGAGTGCGGCTATGACCGAAAGATTGAGCTCAGGCGTGAGCAGTCCGTGGAGCGGCTTGCCATCGATCAAATGGTCGAGTATATTCTTTCCGAAATCAAGCTCGGGAAGAGAGGAGGGGCAGTCTATGACCTCTGTGGGCGGAATGTGACCGTGTGCGCGTCCGGTGTAGAGCTTCAACTTGTTCGAATGGCGGTCGCATACGATAGTGCCTTCAGTTCCGTGGATGATAGGACCTGACGGGATCTCACCACAGTTGTAGGTTGACCATGAACCTTCGAGCAGACCGATTCCCTCTCCGAAATCGAAGAACATAGCCGAGAAATCCTCAACTCCGGTCTCGACAGCCTCAGGCGCGAAGGAATTTTTGATTCCCCAAGCGTTCTTTGCTCTGTGTCCGAAGAACCATGTCGAGAGTGCAGTTCCGTAGCAGGCATAATCGAGCAGTGATCCGCCACCACGGTCATGACGATACCACCAGGTCTTTTCAAGCTCTTCGACCGGCGGAAGGATTCCGTCCTTAGAATATGAGAACGGTCCCCATGTAGCAGGGCTGCGGTAGGTTACGCGCATTATACGACCTATCCTTCCGGCATCGCATAGCTCCTTAGCTTTGTTGAAGGATGGAAACCATGCTATAGGCCAGTTCACAGCAAGCTTTGCGCCGCTTTCGGAATATGTATCGTATATACGCTTTGCATCCGCATAGGTCGCAGCCATCGGCTTTTCGAGCACGACCGATATTCCCATCGACATTAGTTTGCAGGCGACCTCGGCGTGAGCCGAATTGTCGGTGCATACCAGAGCGAGATCCGGTTTTTCGTTTGCGAGTTCGAGCCAGTCGGGATAATATTTTAGAGTTTCAAAAGCCTTTCCGAGCGAACCTCTGGCTTTTTTTTCAAAGTCCTGATCATCAGGGCAGGGCGAAGCAGCCCAACCTATAAATTTTACCTTATCCGAATACTTTGCAAGTGAATTGTAAAGTGCGGATATGTGCATATGTTCTATACCTATTATTGCGCAACGCAGCATATTTTTTCTCCTAAAATCTTAAAAAGTGGTTTCAAGCTTCAATGTATTGCCCGATTCTATAGCTTCGGGTATCTTGCACATTATCTCAAGCACGTGGCGTGCGTGATATGCCGACAGGAGCGGAGTCTTGTCGTTTTCGATAGCATCAACGAGGTCTCCGAGTATGCAGCACTGGCTTATCAGCTTCTTCTGCGGCTTTATCCACTCCTCCGGAGTCATCCAACCGCGCATACCGCGTTCGGGACAGTCTGTATAAAGCTCAGGGCGCGGATTCGACATATACGGCTTCGTGAATGCGAGAGTTCCTTCATCACCGAATATTTCGAGCTGAGGCGCACGCGAAGCCTTCTGTGAGAAGCCGCTGTCAACGAGAGCCATACGGTTTTCGGGAAAACGCAGAGTTATGAGATATTGGTCGGGGAGCTTGTCTGCCTTTATCATTTTTCCATCGTATGCGCCGGAGCGTATCTCACGTTCAGGAGTTGATACTATAGCAGTGCAGGCAACGCTCTGAGCTGCTCCGAAGAGCGATGTGACTATCTGGAGACCGTGTACGCCCATATCGACGAGTGCGCCTGCTCCTGGCTCATAGAACCAGCTGGGGTCGGCAGCACGGTACTGGAAGTATTCGGGACCGCCGTGTGACATATTACACTTTGCATAATATGCACGTCCGATAGCTCCGTCATTTATGAGCTGCTTTGCGAAGTTGAGATCGTAGCGCATTGGATGGATCGGTGCGCATGCGAATTTGAGTCCCTTTGATTCGGCGAGCTTTATCTGCTCGGTCAAAAGCTCAACTGTCGGAGCGGCAGGCTTTTGTGAAATGAGGTGCTTTCCGGCATTGAGTATTGCCATGTTTATCTCATGATGAGCCTGTATCGAGGCAGAATCTATAGCAATATCGAAATCGCATTTTTCGATAAGCTCATAAACATCGTGATAAGCGTTCGGGCAGCCGTATTTTTTGCAGGCAGCTTCGGCGCGCTCGAATATGAGATCGACGCAGCCTACGAGAACGGTATTTGCTTCCTTTGTGATATTGGGCAGATACTGGGCATTTGCGAACATACCGCAGCCGATGACTGCCACCTTCCATTGCTTCTGTGACATAATAGTTTTGTTTTTTCCTCCTGGATTGTTTTTTTGATATTTACATTTTACCACTTTTATGATATAATATAAATGGACTAAAGGAATGAATGTGTGGACAAAATTAACATCTTTTGTTTTTTTGGAGGAAATAGATGTATATTAAGGTGAATTTGACACGTCTTATAGACGTTACTAATGTATATATGGTAAAGCGGCGGACGGTCTGGCAGATAGTCGATCACGATGCTCTTATGATTTTTGCGGCAGACGGGCATTGCAAAATAGATATGGACGGTGAAAGCTATGTATTAGAGCCGGGCAGCTTATTTATAGTACCGGCAGGACATCATTATCTTCGTCAGCCGATAGGTGACGAGATGTGTACGCTTTACTATATACATTTAAATATCGCCGATGTGTCTGAGGTCTGTGATGACGCATCGGCACTTGATAAGATAGCCGAGCGTAAGCAGGAGCATATAAATTTGGTATCTCACGGCGAATTTGACAGCTGTCATGAGTATTATCTGCATATACTCACAGATCTGTCGGATAAACTTGAGCTTGTGCGCGGTCTTTACGAAAGTGCTATAAGCACGGTCGTTAAAGATCATGCAGAAAGTCAGACACGTCTTTCGCTGATAGCGGCACAGCTTTTAATGTATGCGGCATCATCGGCTCTGAGTGAGAGTGCCGATACGGCTGTCATGAATACTGCTCCTACAAAGAAGCTTCGAAAAGTGTTTGCGTATATAAAGCTTCATTGCAAGGAAAATATCACGCTCGATGAGCTTTGTGCGATAAGCAATTTTTCACGTCAGCACCTTATACGTATATTTCGCTCGGAGTACGGCATGACACCCAAAGCGTATATATTGAATTATCGGATAAATTCGGCAAAGGAACTCTTCTACCGAGATCCGACACTTAGCGTCAAGGAAGTCGCATACGAGCTGGGGTTTGAGGATCAGCATTATTTCAGCCGTATATTTTCAAAGGTAACAGGTCAGACTCCGAGTGAATACAAGGAGCATCTTTTGAATTTTGATCCGAGCAAGCAATAAAAAGGACTGCGCATCATGCACAGTCCGAATTTTATCTGAAATCGAATCTTTCACCAATGATCTCGGCAGACAGTCTTCCTGCGAACATTTCGGAAAGCCTTGCCGCAAATTCATCAAATCTCACCGATTTTATCGCAAGTGAAAGGCTGACCTCGCCGCCGAAATCGACTGAATCGGTTATTATGCCGTATTTCGGAAATTCGGCTTCCAGTTTTTGATAAGCCGAATAATCACATTTGAGTCGAAATTCCTTAAAGCTTTCATATGTCACGACATTTGCGGCATCGACCGCAAGCTTTGCCGCCGCCGAATATGCGCGGACGAGTCCGCCAGTTCCGAGCAGTATGCCGCCGAAATATCGCGTCACAACGATCACACAGTCATCCGCGCCGCTTTTTTTTATCACATCGAGCACCGGAACTCCGGCAGTCCCCTGTGGCTCACCGTCGTCCGAATAGCGTGCGATACCGCCGCCGTTCAGCTGATAGGCATAGACATTGTGCCGTGCATCCGAATGCTTTTTGCGTATCTTCGCAATGAAATCTATTGCTTCCTTTTCGGTCTTCA
This sequence comes from uncultured Lachnospiraceae bacterium, assembly GCA_964603455.1. GTDB lineage: Bacteria > Bacillota > Clostridia > Oscillospirales > CAG-272 > Flemingiibacterium. The sequence continues at coordinate 484 of CAZRVL010000104.1, read as the reverse complement.
CCGGCTTTGCATAGCCGATGAAGACCGATTTTTTCTCGGTCAGCTCACCGCAGGCTTCTTTTTCGAGTGTCGTGTAAAGCTTCGGCTCTTCGGATGGCGGTTCAATATTCTTCGTCTTTTTCGCCATCTTCACCCTCCGACTTTACGCGGTATTTGTCGTACTGACCACGTATCTTGGCATCTACCGTGGCTTTTACGGTAACAAATTCGCTTCCATAATCGATCTCTATGATCTCGGCAGAGCCGTAAAGGCGATTCACTACTCCCTGATCTGAGTTTGGAATTATGAATGTTTCGTTAGATTTGCCGTTTTGTACTACAGCTTCCAATTTTTCAACAAGTGTATCGAGTCCGTCACCGGTAAGAGCCGAGACCGCAACACTGTTCGAATCGTCGGCAAGCTTAATGTGTCCGAAGCCGTATTCGGAACGGTCGCACTTGTTGTAGACATAGAGCGTCGGCTTGTCCGCCGCACCGAGCTCGG
>CAZRVL010000103.1:0-6691 GCA_964603455.1 uncultured Lachnospiraceae bacterium | reverse complement strand
AGGACTTGGGCATGAATCCGGGTCATGCACTCGGTTCGTGTGTTCGTAGTGTCAGAATCTGTCCTGCAACGACGTTCTGTAAGCGTGCGAAACAAGATGCAGTCAGCTTAGGTCTGGAGCTTGACAAGCTCTATCATGGTATGGAGCTTCCGTCCAAATTCAAAATCGCTGTATCGGGTTGTCCGAACTCCTGCTCGGAACCGGCTTGTAAAGACCTCGGTGTCATGGGTATGCCGAAGGGCTATACGGTTATGATTGGCGGTAATGCGGGTGTTGTTCCGCGTTTGGCAGATAAGATTGCGAAGGACTTGACGCATGAAGAAGTCTTAGCTCTCGTAGAAAAAATCATCGCATACTACAAAGAAAATGCGAAGCCGCATGAACGTATCGGTCGTATGATTGATCGTATCGGCTTGGAAGAAGTCAAAAAAGGTATTCTCGGCGAATAAAAAGAAAGGACTACTCCGGATGGGGTAGTCCTTTTGGTATATCAAGCTGGATTTTGCTACAAGAATGATTTTACGAATGGCGTATTTTCATGTACAATAGAGGTAGAATTCATTTCGGGAATGATGTAGGGGGATTGTCTGATGATTATTGATGTTTGTTTTGTACCGGCGGAGTATGATGCAGAAAAATATGCAGGCTATACAGCAGTTGTAATTGACGTATTCCGTGCGACAACGACAATGGCGGCAGCTTTTACGAATGGATGTGCAGGAATTATTCCTGTCAAGACGGTTGAAGAAGCCTTCGCGAAGAGAGATGAGCTTGGCAAAGATGTAATGCTGGCGGGAGAACGTGGCGGTATCTTGATCGAAGGATTCGACTTGGGCAATTCGCCGTTTGAATATACCGAAGAAGTCATCGGTGGTAAGACGCTCGTTATGACGACGACGAACGGCACCTTCGCTCTCAATACAGTATTGTCGGCACCGTGCATCTATACGGCATCGTTGGCAAGCTGTGAAGCGGTATGTAATGCCCTTCGCAAGGATGGTCGCGATGTAGTCGTAGTATGTGCCGGTACGGAGAGACGCTTCTCGGTAGAGGATACGCTCTGTGCAGGACTTATCGCACATCGTCTGTCGGATATTGCGACGCTTCGTGACAAAGCGTGTGCAGCAGAAGCAATGTATCAAGGATATATGACGAAGGATTTTGAAGCATGTGTGACGGAATCTTCGCATGGTGTCTATCTGACCACGAGAGGGTTTGCTCATGATGTGGCACATTGCCTTCGCCATGATATCTATGACGTAGCACCGATTTATCGAGATGGGATTATTACAGTAGGCAAATAATAGACATAATTGTGTGTTCGTCTCATAGACATCACCAGAGGGGGGCGAAGCTACGATGAAAAGCATATTGATTCATAGCAGAATCTGCAGAAGAACCATCATATTATGGAGTATGATGGTTTTTTCTATTGGGTTGGTGGCATTTGCTTTTCAACAGAACGGTCAGAGTGAATCGTCACCGCTATGCCCTTGTGGTGAAGTAAGTGTGCTGATACGACTGGATGAGAGGACGCTCTATCTGTTCGCGGATGGGCAGGTCGTCAAGCAGTATCCGATTGCCATAGGGAGAGAGCTGACCCCTTCACCGATAGGCGAATGGCAGATTGTATGGAAGGATGCCGGCTGGGGAGAGGGATTCGGCACGCGGTGGATGGGATTGGATGTGTCATGGGGAACGTTTGGTATTCATGGTACGAATAGACCTTGGTCGATTGGGAAGAAGGCAAGTCATGGCTGTATTCGGATGCAGAACCATGATATAGAGGAGCTGTATGCGTGTCTGCCAATCGGGACGAATGTGAAGATTGAGGGGCGGATGCCGGTAGCGATGAGAGAACTACGTCCTACAATGACCGGGCAGGCTGTTGTATCACTGCAGCTTCGTTTGCGAGAGCTGGGATATTTGAACGGACGTGCAGATGGCAGATATGGCAAGGCGGTAGAAGATGCCGTCAGGGCATATCAAGAGGCGTATGGGCTAGCTGTGACGGGATGTGCAGATAGAGAGCTACTGGAAAAGATGGGCTTTCGAATCGTACAGCAAAATTGACAGTATCTTGCCCCGTATGATAAAATAAAGCAAATTCAAAGCAAAATGTGGTGATGATTTGCGAAAATTACACTGGCTTATTATTCCTTGTATTGCGGTTTTGCTGGGCGGGATATTCACGACCTTCTCCGGACTGGACGGAACGGTATATGCAGAGAATAACGCAAAGCAGACGCAAAAGGTAAAAATCGGCGTTCTTCAACGTGGTGCGAATAATCAGTATGTGAAGAAGGTTCAACAGCTACTCGCAGTGAAAGGCTATTACTTCGATACGGTAGATGGTATATTCGGCAAGAATACGGAAGAAGCCGTGCGAGAATTTCAACGCGATCACAAGCTCAAGGTTACAGGCATTGTTGACAGCAAGACGCTCAACAAGCTCCAATCAACCGAGATTGCACCGCGTAAGGTGAAAAAAGAGCTCAAGGTCAATGCATCAGCATATTCGCCACAAGATCCGGGGTGCTCGAACTATACGTCGACAGGACAGCGATTGCGAAAAGGCATTGTTGCTGTTGACCCGAAGGTGATTCCGCTCGGAACGAAGATGTATATTCCGGGCTATGGCTATGGTGTGGCGGCTGATATCGGTAGTGCCATCAAGGGACACAAGATAGACGTTGCCTTTGAATCGAGAAAAGATGCCTTGAAGTTCGGTCGTCGCAATATTGTAATACAGATTCTGGAATAACAGGCAGACTTGCCTGTTATTTTTCGTATGTGGAAAGGAATTCATATTATGGAAAGAATTATTATTCCGTCAGGCAATCATTCGTTAGAAGGAATTGTCCATCTTGCAGAGAAGGCAGCGAAGCCGTATGTCTTTTTGATGTGTCATGGCTTTCGCGGTTCGAAGGATGGCGGAGGCAGAGCGGTTGAATTAGCGGAGCTTGCACGAGAGCAAGGCTATACGACGGTGCGATTCGATTTTACACCGCTAGCACCACTGTCACAGCAGATACGTGAGCTGGCTGATGTGCTGTTGTATATACGAGAGCGATTCGGATTGCCGATTATCGGAATGGGGCGTAGTATGGGCGGATGTGCTCTTGCACTCTTGGCACAGCAGGCGAAGGATATCGTAGGATTCTGCTTTTGGGCAACGCCGAATGACTTGCCCAAGACGATGAAGCGTGCTCTTGGCTCGTATTATGATGAGCTGATGACGTGCGGGCGGATTGAGGCAACAGACGAGTACGGACATATCGTGCTGGAGAAGTCTTTCTGGGATGAGCTATTTGACTACGATATGAATAGTGCTATGCACGCCATCACAAGACCGGCCATCTTTGTTCAGGGGAGCGAGGATGAACTGGTGATGGCAGAGGAAGCAAAGGCGAACTACGATGCTTGTCAAGGCGATAAAGAGTGGTATCTTGTCAGCGGAGCAGACCATCATATTGCACTGGATGTCGAGAATACACAAGCCCAAATAATCGCGTGGATGAAGGAGCATTTCCCCGCATAAATCGGGCGATTCATCACATACTACGAACACTATCTGCGTAAAGGAATGGTATGGATGAATCTAACGGCGGGTATGCTGTCACTACTCATGGCACTGTTATCGGGTATCTTGATGGCGGTGCAGGGAGCACTCAACGGAGCGTTGTCGAAGGTAATCGGCACATGGGAGACAACCTTCATTGTGCATCTGATTGGGCTGATTTTGCTAAGTATTATGTTGGTTGGCTTCTCGGTAGGGAGAATCAATCCGGCGACTCTTAGTCAAGCCCCGTGGTATACGTATCTGGGTGGTGTTATCAGCGTATTCATCATCTATCTGGTTGCCGCCAGTATTCCTAAAATCGGTGCGGCGAATGCAACGACTGCGATTATTGTCGGACAGGTCACAATGTCAGTCATCATAGACCACCTCGGCTTGTTCGGACTCCAAGCAGATGCATTTACCTATCGGCAGGGGCTGGGGATTATACTGCTGGCGGTCGGGGCAAAACTTTTGCTCCGCGGAATATAAATTCTTAATTGTTTTCAAAGAATTCTGTGCTAAAATATAAGTATATAATGTAATATCTGTTATGAATGAGGTAAAAAGCATGAGAAAAGCAATTACAATGATGATAACGGGTGCTTTGCTTTGCGGAGGAAGTGTATTCGCAGAAGCAATCACAGATGAAGCAACCAAAGAAGCTGCCATCGTGGTAGAGCAGGAGACTACTGAGGTACAGGATGTGCAGGTAGTCAAAGAAGAACGTGTAGAGCGTCTCTTGTCTACGGTAGGTAAGATTGACGAAATCAACGATAATCATTTTGTCATTGTCGGCGAAGAAGGACAACGTACGGTTGAGCTTGATATCAACGCGGATACGTATCTTTTGAATGGCGTGACGGGAGAAATCTTGACGTGGGATATGCTCAGCGAAGGAGACGAAGTCACAGCATACTATGGTCCGATGCTGACACGTAGCATTCCGCCGCAAGGACAAGCTGTAGCTCTTGTTATCGGCAAGAAGGAAAAACGCGGTATGTTCGTCGAAGTACAACATATTATCAGCCAAGATTCGTATGGTGTGACCTTCCTCACGCAAAATGAGGATATGGAGATTTTGATTCCGACAGATGACCGCGGACAGATTCCGAATATCAAAGAACGCATGAACCTGTTGGTATGGGGCGATGCGATGACCCTATCGCTTCCGGCACGGATGACGGCAACGAGAAGCCAAGTACTTCCGGATACAGTTGATATGCGTCTTGATAAGGAAGCGGGCAAAATCTGGATTCATGGCAAAGAAGCCGGCGATATTATTATGAAGGACGGAGCAATGCTTCTTTCCCTTCGTGATGCGACTGAAGCACTCGGCTATAAGACAGAATGGCACGATAGTGGAATGATTATCGTATCGCGTGGTGCAGAGTCTTATGTAATGCGAATCGGCAGTAAGGATTACGGCAAGAACAAAATGAGAGTACAGCTCCATGATGTACCGCAGATGATTGGCGGTATTACGTATGTACCGATAACGGTATTCAGTCAGCTTCTCGGATTGCGGATTGCTGATTTTTCCTAACGCCGTAATGGTATGACAAACGGAAAGAAGGCGATATGCTTGCAAAAAACGATTGTCTCTCTTTCGGTAGGATTGGCAGTCTGCTTTGGCGGTACGCAAGCAGGTGAGGCAGCATATAACAGCAGCTCGATTATGCAACCGACTGCTATTGGGAATTCTTCTGCAGAGACGACACAGCTTGCCATCAAGTTCGAAAAGCCCAAACCGAAAGCGAAGCCGAATATTAACGGCAGAAAACGGGTTGAGCTACCGACTGATAATGAAAAACAGGAAATGAGCAAGACGAAGTCTACTGTGGAGAAAAAGAGTAGCAAGTCTACGAAGTCTACTAAGACCAAGACGACCAAACCGAAAAAAGAGAAAAAATCCAAAAGTGACAAGGTATCCAAAAAAGATAAATATGAACGCGATGCACAATCGAGCAAGAATGATATCAATAAGCGAAAAGCAGCCTTGACGCAATCGGGTATCTCCAAGCAGGAGCAGGCCGAAAATGAGATTATCATGAACTATCAGGTGCAGAAGGTTGCTGTCGAATTGGCACGTCGTAAGCTGGCGATAGCGAAAGATGCTTCACCGACGGAGATTGTTAAGCTGAAGAATCACTTAGCAGAAGAAGAAGCCAAGCTGAAGCCGATACGGGCAAAATTCGACTCGCTCCAGCTGACCTTACGGGAGGACAATGTGCCTGCCGAACGACGTAAGATTGTCAAGATTGCCAAGAGCTTCGTCGGAACGCCGTATATCCTAGGCGGTGTGGGCGGACGACTGGAGACAGATTGCGGTCAGTTCACCAAAGATGTGCTTGCCGAATGTGGAAAACCGATGCGGTATCGTACAGCAGATGGACAGTACCTCGAATATCAGAAGCAAAAACGTATCTTCACTGACAAGAAGAGCTTGAAGCCGGGTGACTTGGTATTCTACCATACAACGGATGCATGGCCTTCGAGTAATGACCCTGCTGTTGTAGACGGTGGTACATATGCGTACAAGGGAGTGACGCACGTCGGCATCTATCAAGGCGATGGACGAGTTATCCATGCCAGCACCAGCCGCGGACGCGTCATCGAGAATGCAACACTTGATTTTGCGGAGATTGTCGGATTCGGCAAGTCCTTCTAGCATCATCACAACATAAAAGCCAAAGACCGCCGAAGCAGGCGGTCTTTTCGTCTAAATGAGGAGAGAATCATATGCAAAAAGAAAAAGTAAAACACGCCATCGAAGCAATCGAACAAGTATGTGGCAAATGTCCAATCTGCTCGCGTGATTGTCCTGTTGCTGTATCATTGCGTGCAATGAAGGGCTTGCTCTATGACTTAGAGCAGGCAGGAGAATAAGAAAATATACATTGCTACTTGGAAACGTAAGTTATATATGCTATAATACGATATATAAAGTATGGATAGTGTGTTTATAAGCGGAACCAGATAGAGGAGTGTATATGAAATGGATACGCTGGATATGTTGATTTCGGGACTTGAAATATTGACAATAATAATTTTAATAGCAACAATTATTCTTATCATTAAGGATGAATTTGCCAGATAATCATTGCCGGAAGACAATCGGCAAGTATCATG
>CAZRVL010000102.1:0-6696 GCA_964603455.1 uncultured Lachnospiraceae bacterium | reverse complement strand
GCGATCTCTACTATTTCATGGATATGGAAAGCTTCGAGCAGCTCCCGATCAACTCGGACAAGCTCGGCGACAGCTTCAAGTTCGTTAAGGAAAATGAAATGTGCAAGATCGTTTCCTACAAGGGCAACGTTTTCGCTGTTGAACCGCCTATGTTCGTAGTTCTCGAAGTAACCGACACCGAGCCCGGCTTCAAGGGTGATACAGCTACAGGTACGACCAAGCCCGCTACTCTCGAAACCGGCGCGGTCATCAAGGTTCCGCTCTTCATCGACATCGGCACGAAGATCAAGATCGATACTCGTACCGGCGAATATCTGGAGCGTGCGTAAATCCTGTGTGTATTATGTACAAATCGTATTTTGTGCATAATACACAAAATATAATTGAAAAGAGGTAATTCAAATGAAGCTCACTGAAAAAGCTGCTTATCTCAAGGGACTTGCCGAGGGCTATTCGCTCGACAACAGCAAGCCGAAGAACAAGCTCATTTCCGAAATGATCGACCTCATCGGCGAAATGGCTGACCGCATTGACACTCTCGAAGAGCAGATCGACACTCTCGGCGATTATGTTGAGGAGCTTGATCACGATCTCGGCGATGTTGAATCTGAGATCTACGAAATCGAGGATGATGACGACTGTGACTGCGACTGCGATTGTGACGACGATGATTGCGATTGCTGCGATGAAGACGATGACGATGACGAAGAGACTTTCTATGAAGTCATCTGCCCGAAGTGTGGCGAAAAGGTATATTTTGACGAATCCATCGATCCGTCCGATATAACTTGTCCTGCATGTGGCGAGACTTTCGACTGTGTTTGCGACGATGATTGCGACTGCTGCGATTGCGGATGCGACCACGAGGAAGAATAATCTAATTATAAATAAAATGAGTAGGTAAAACCTACTCATTTTTTATTTCTGCGCATTATTTCGAACGCGGCAATTGTTGAGGCAGAGGCTGCCGACAACGCGGCAGGGAAGTCTCTTCCATATTCAAGGCGGATTATTTCATCCGCAGAGTCGAGAAGTTCACGCGAAAGTCCGCGCTTTTCGCCGCCTATCGCCAAAAAAAGCGGAAAATCCAAATTAGCTTCGTAGATCGATGTAGAATTTTTCATGTCGGCACAGACAATGCGGATCCCATTTTCCTTCATCGTCGAAATGCACAAAGATTGTTCCGCCTGATACATCGGAACGAGTTCGGATGCACCAGCCGAGGCGCGACAAACCACTCCGGCGGCAGTCATCCAGTTGCGTTTGGTCAAAATGACGGCTGAAACCCCGGCAGCATAGAGCGATCTGAGTGCGTAACCGAAATTATACGGATCTTCGATGCCTTCGAGCATTACAAAAAATCGTTTATTTTCGGTCGGCATTGATGCTATTTCGGCAGAGGACAATTCGGGAATGCTTCGCGGAGTGGTCTTCATCAGAAGTCCGCCGTGTGAATTGCCCAATGCCAATTCGTTTATCGTCCCTTCCGAAACAAATTCGAGCGTGAAATTATGCTTATACGACATCGCCTTGATGTACGAAAGCTCGGCTGCACGTGATTTTTTCTTGTTTTCATCGCACATTACCGAAATTATTTTGCGATCGTATGGAAAATCCGCAGATTCTACTGATTTTAAAACTGCGCGGATAGAGGTCATGCCCTCAAAAATGTTGGATTCGATCTGCTTATCGGCTTCCTTCATCGGAGTGCCTTTCTGACTTCATCGGCTTTTCCGCAGCTGTACGCACCTTCTGTGCATTTTGACCAAAGACATGACGGCCCGGCTTTCGCAAAAAGCTTCGGGCAGGCTTCGCGACAAAGCTTGAGCATCTCACAGGCGAGCTCGCGAATCTCCCATTGTGCGCGGTTGCAGCAGCGCAGACGGAAAAAGTTATGTAGCGAACGAACATTCATCGTCATGATTATTCGCGTGTCGCAAGCATTCGGCAGAACAAAACGCGCATCCTCATTCGCTTTCTTCTCAGCCGCTTTTTTCGCTTCGGCTTCGCCCATTCCGGACTTTAAATTATCCTCAAAATGCTTGGAAAACAGGGCATTTCGCAGCGATTCATAGTGCTTCGCGTCCTCCTCCATTGCTTTCAAAAATTCTTCCTTTGCCGCCGGTATCGCCTCGATCTCAGGTGGCACTATGTATGTAAAGCAACTTTTTTCAACGTAACGCTGGCTCTGCACAGAAAACGATGCTATGCGGTGACGGGTCAGCTGTGCGAGAAGTGCGCGTGAAACGCCCTCGATTCCAAATGTAAAATTCGCGTGTTCGACTGGCGATTCGTGTCCGAGGTCGGTCAGGAGATCGAGAAAATCCGAAACTTTTTCGGGGGTCAGGTTCTCTTCGAGCGTATCTATGTCGGATTTCGCATAGCAGAGCTTTGCAGCTTCGGCGATCAGCTTCTCGGCATTGGGAGTGTATGTGATCAATTTGACTTTCATCTTTAGATTTTTCCTTAGTGTATTTTGACTTATAAATTTACAAAGTTCATTATTTGTTGCGCTTGAATTTATAAACTACCGTGCCTATTAGGAATTTTGGCAACTTCATCATACGGCCTATCCTTTTCGGCTCTTTGCACAAACGATAAAACCATTCTAAACCGAGCTTTATGAAAATTTCAGGCGCACGTTTGACGTTTCCCGAATATCCATCAAGACTTCCGCCGAGTGCTAAGCACAATTTGACCGATTTTAAACGTTCGCGATTAGCTGCGATCCACTTTTCCTGCGCCGGAACGCCGAAGCAGACATACAGCACATCGGGCGAAGCTTCGTCAATTTGACGAATAACTTCAGAGTTTTCCTCAGAATCCTCCTTGTTGAAATATCCATCGTGGCATCCGACAAATATTGCGTTCGGGTAAGTTTCAAGCAATTTGTCGCGTGCAGCCTCGGCAACTCCCGGCTTTCCACCGAGAAAATATATTTTGTAGCCTTTTTCGTTGGACAATTTAACGATTTCAAGTCCAAGATCGTAGCCGGCAGTTTTACATTTTAATGGTTTTCCGAGAATTTTCGAGGCATACACGACTCCGATCCCGTCAGGTGTGACGAGATCGGCTGAGTTGAACAGCGGAAGATATTCCGGCTGTTCGACGCAAAGCTGTATTATTTCGGAGTTCGGAGTGAAGACAGCGTGAAATCCATCGGAATTTATGTATTTTTCACAAATTTCTGCTGTTTCTCGAAGTGTAACGTTATCAATGTTTACTCCGCGAATGTTTATTTTTTCGGTCATTTTAACCAATTCCTTTGCTTAATGGTGGAAGAGACGGACTCCGCACATCGCAACAGTCATTCCGTACTTGTCGGCAGTCTGTATCACGTTGTCATCGCGTATCGAGCCACCTGCTTCACAAATGTAGGAAACGCCCGAACGATGTGCGCGTTCGATGTTGTCGCCGAAGGGGAAGAATGCGTCCGAGCCGAGCGAAACCCCCGTTATTTTGCACAAAAACTCGCGTTTTTCCTCACGTGTGAGCGGCTCGGGGCGGGTCGTGAAGTACTGCTGCCAAACGTCATCGCCGAGCACATCGAGCCAATCCTCGCTGATGTAAACATCTATCGTGTTGTCGCGGTCGGGACGGCGAAGCTCGGGGCGGAAGGGAAGCGACAGCACCTTCGGATGGCTACGCAAGAACCAGACATCCGCTTTGTTGCCGGCAAGGCGCGTGCAATGGATGCGCGACTGCTGACCTGCGCCGATTCCTATCGCCTGTCCGCCGTATGCGTAGCAGACTGAGTTCGACTGCGTGTATTTCAAGGTTATCATCGAAATCAACAAATCTCTTTTTGCGGATTCGGGCAGATTTTTGTTTTCTGTCACTATATTGTCGAAAAGATGGTTATCAAGCTTTATATCGTTACGACCTTGTTCAAAATTTATTCCAAACACCTGCTTGGTCTCGATTGGGTCGGGACGGTAATTTTCGTCCATTTTTATGACACAATACGTACCTTTGCGCTTGTTTTTGAGGATTTCGAGTGCCTTTTCGCTGTATGATGGGGCGATTATTCCGTCCGAGACTTCACGCGCCAAAAACGACGCGGTTTGCTCGTCACATTCGTCCGAAAGTGCCACAAAATCGCCGTATGACGACATTCTATCGGCTCCGCGTGCGCGCACGTATGCCGTGCAGATCGGCGAAAGCTCGATCCCTTCGACAAAATACACCCTTTTCAGAATTTCATCAAGCGGAACAGCGACTGCCGCGCCCGCCGGCGAAACGTGCTTGAACGATGCCGCAGCAGGGAGTCCGGTCGCTTCCTTGAGCTCGCGCACGAGCTGCCAAGAGTTGAAAGCGTCGAGCAGATTTATGTAGCCCGGTCTTCCGTTCAGCACCTCGAAAGGCAATTCGCCATTTGTCATATAGACACGCGCCGGCTTCTGATTGGGGTTGCAACCGTATTTGAGTTCGATTTCTTTCATTATATTTATCTCCTATAGATCTGCTTTTGTACAATTTGCATATGTCAATTTGTACAATTGCCCGCCCAGACGGTCGGCGTTTGGATTTGCTGTACTTCATGAGGTTCACCTCTGCCGTCAGTCGTACAGTTAATTATATAATACCACAAATTTTATGTTTTGTCAATGGTCGTTTTATATAAAAAGTTTTAAATAGTTTTATCTTTTTTCTCAATACACAATTTAAATCCCAAAGCTCAAAATATTTTTATTTTTTTACAAAAAGGACTTGAAAAATCCGCGCAGTTGTGGTACAATATTATATTGAAGGATATTGTACTTCCAGTTCGAAAGGAATACGACAATGAACGAAACTTATTCTGTTGAATTATCCAAGATCATCAGCGAATTTTCGCTTGAAACGATCTATATGCCGGATGATCCCGAAAAAATTCTTGTGCATTTGACTGATGTGAACCGTCCGGGGCTTCAGCTCGCCGGATTTTTTGACCACTTTGAGCCGCAGCGGATTCAGATAATCGGAAAGGTCGAGCACAAATATCTCGAATCGCTCGATCCCGATGCCCGTCGGAAGGCGGTTTTGGGCTTTCTTGAGACCAAGCCGGTCGCGGTGATCTTCTCGTCCTCGCTCGAAATTTATCCGGAATTTTCCGAACTCGGCGAATATTTTGAGGTGCCGATCCTGCGCACCGCAACAACGACCAGCGATTTTATGGCTGCGCTGATCGCGTCATTAAATGTCAATTTAGCTCCGCGGATCACGCGACACGGCGTTTTGGTCGAGGTCTACGGCGAGGGAATTTTGATCCTCGGCGATTCGGGAGTCGGAAAATCCGAGACCGCAATCGAGCTTGTAAAACGCGGACACCGCCTGATCGCCGACGATGCAGTCGAGATCAAGCGCGTTTCGGCAAAGACGCTCGTTGGCTCTGCGCCCGAAATAATTCGTCATTATGTCGAACTTCGCGGTATCGGAATCATAGATGTTCGTCGAATTTTCGGTATGGGCGCGGTAAAGGACACCGAAAAGATAGATTACATAATCAAATTTGAGCCGTGGGTGCAGGGAAAAATGTACGACCGCTTCGGACTTGAGACCGAAACGACCGAAATTTTAGGAATCAAGATCCCGACCACGACAATTCCTGTCCGTCCCGGTCGAAATCTTGCAGTCATACTTGAGATCGCGGCAATGAACAACCGTCAGAAGAAGATGGGTTACGACACAGCTGTCGAATTTAACAAAAAGCTGATGGGGCAAATGGGTATTGAGCAGTAAATTCATTATTTGTTAAGCATATTGTATATCAAAATTTACAAGTGAGGTAAAATCATGACATTAGTTATTCTCGCTGCCGGACTCGGCAGTCGCTACGGCGGTCTCAAGCAGATCGACCCGATGACTCCGCACGGTGAATTTATAATTGATTTTTCGATTTTTGACGCACTCCGCGCCGGCTTCGACAAAGTTGTGTTTATTATTAAGGAAGAAAATCTCGCGGATTTCCACGACACCATCGGAAAACGTGTAGAAAAATTCATAAAAGTCGATTATGCTTTCCAAGATTTGGAAGATATTCCGGACGGATTTGCCGTTCCCGAAGGCCGCACAAAGCCGTGGGGCACAGGTCATGCGTTGCTTTGCGCACGCGACAAGGTGAATGAGCCGTTTGCGGTCATAAATGCAGACGATTTTTACGGTCGTGAAGCGTTCGTCAAATTGCACAATTTCCTTAGCGAAGCTAAATCTGATGCTTCGAAGGCGCATTTTGCGATGGTAGGCTACATTCTCGAAAATACACTCACCGAAAACGGAAGCGTTTCGCGTGGTGTCTGCGATGTAAATTCGAATGGGTATCTGAATCGAGTTGTCGAACGCACGAAGATACAGGAAAATGACAAAAAGGCGCAGTTCTGCGAAGACGGCGAATGGTTCGATATTGACCGTCGTTCGGTCGTTTCGATGAACTGCTGGGCATTTACGCCTGAAATTTTCAGCGCATTGCACAACGGATTCGTTGAGTTTCTGAATGAGCTTCCCAACACACCCGATCCCAAAAAGGCCGAATTTTTCCTGCCGTTCCTCGTTCAGCGCGAGATCGATCTGAGCGAATGTGACGTGCGCGTGATACCAACAGATGCCAAGTGGTATGGTGTTACTTATCCGGAAGACAAAGAAAAGTTCGTCAATTTTGCCAAAGCTGAGACTATGAACGGTGAGTATCCGGACGGTCTTTGGAAATAATTCATATTA
>CAZRVL010000101.1:0-6725 GCA_964603455.1 uncultured Lachnospiraceae bacterium | reverse complement strand
CAAAACTTGGGCTGATGCCGCGCCGCTCGAAATTGACGGAAATTTTGCATTTTATAAAAAGGAAGTCGATGGCGGTGATATTTTGACTCACCTCGAAATCCAAAATTCGATGATAAAAGAGGTCGCAACGTTCGGAAACTTTTTGATCACGCCGGTCGATAAGCCAAATTATTACTATAAAAATAGAAATGAATTAAATTTTGATTCTGTTAATTCTACCAAAACTGTTAAAAATAACATTTCAACAGGTAATTTGCCGACTGCAATGGTCGTGCGCGATTCGTTCGGAACGAATATCTATCCATATCTGAATAATGCCTTCAGCGAAGTCTATTATCAATCAATGTGGGACTACAAATTCGACAAAAAATACATAGAAAGTACAAATCCCAACTACTATATTGTGCTTGTAGCCGAAAGAAATATAATCAACATACTCGGCTAAGTACTGTGGTTCGGATATTATTCACGTAATGTTTACAAATAAAGAGTTAAAAAAATTAATAATTCCGCTGATAATCGAGCAACTGCTCGGAATTTCGGTCGGAGTTTTCGACACGATGATGATCTCATCGCTCGGCGATAGCGCGGTTTCTGGCGTTTCGCTCGTTGATATGTTAAATGTTTTGATGATAAACATTTTTTCCGCACTCGCTACAGGCGGCGCGGTTATATGTGCGCATGAGATCGGACGGCTCAAAGCCGAGCGCGAACGAACCGGCGAAAAATCGAATGATTTTCCGAACGCACGCGCTTCGGCAGTCCAGTTGCTTTGGGTATTGTTTTTCGCTTCGGTCTTGATTGCCGGACTCGCGATTTTTTTCCGAGTTGGACTTTTGCGGCTGTGCTTCGGAAAGATCGAGGACGATGTAATGGGCTATGCGCTGACTTATTTTGTGATCTCGGCGATCTCTTATCCGGCAATCGCGATCTACAACGGTCTCGGTGCGCTGTTTCGAACGATGGGAAATTCTAAGATCACGATGATCACATCGGTTTTAGTCAATTTGCTGAACATAATCGGCAATGCGCTGTTCATTTATGTCGCTGACATGGGAGTCGCAGGTGCGGCTTGGTCATCGACATTTTCAAGATTTTTCGGAATGTTCATGCTTATGTTACTTATCCGCAAAAAATCAGGGCAGATCTACATACGCTTCAGCGATTTTAGACTGCCGCAGTTCGCTCCGATCAAGCGAATTTTGCAGATCGGCATTCCCGGAAGTCTCGAAAACAGTGTTTTTCAGCTCGGTCGAATACTCGTTATCTCGATGATCTCAGGTTTCGGCACGGTGCAAGTCGCGGCAAATGCGGTCGCGAACAATCTCGATTCATTCGGCTGTATCCCCGGACAAGCTCTCGGTCTCGCTACTGTTACAGTTGTCGGGCAAGCTATCGGTGCAGGAAACTTCGAGGAAGCGCGAAAATATGAACAAAAGTTGTTGAAAATTGCGTTCGCGTCTATGTCGATTTTGAACATTTTAATAATTGCTACATTGCCTTTATCATTGCAGCTGTATTCGGTTTCGGAAGACGCGCTCAAGCTCGCTTCGATACTGATAATTTTGCACGACGGGTTCGCGATATTGCTCTGGCCGCCGTCATTTGTTCTGCCAAATGCACTTCGCGCCGCTCAGGACGTGAAATTCACGATGGCGATCTCAATATTTTCGATGATAGTTTTCCGCATTTTCTTTACTTGGGTCATCGGCGTTCAGCTCGAATTCGGAATCATCGGAGTTTGGATCGCGATGATATTCGACTGGATATTCCGCGGAATATGTTTTTCGCACAGGATCAGGAGCGGAAATTGGCTCAAATTCGTCAAGGGCAACAAATAATTTATATAAAAAACAGACTTACGATTTGTAAGTCTGTTTTTTTCATTTATTTGAATCAGAACTTGATCTTTTCGGCAACGTATGCGTTCAGCTCGGAGATCGGGATTCTGACCTGCTCCATCGTGTCGCGGTCGCGGACGGTGACGCAATTGTCTTCCTTCGAATCGAAGTCGTATGTGACGCAAAGCGGTGTTCCGATCTCGTCCTCGCGGCGGTATCTCTTTCCGATCGAACCGGTCTCGTCGAAATCGGTCATGAAATCCTTCGAAAGCTGTGTGTAGACCTCGGTCGCTTCGGGCGAGAGCTTCTTCGAAAGGGGAAGTACAGCTACCTTGAACGGCGCGATGGTCGGATGGAAGTGCATTACCACGCGGACATCGTTCTTTTCTGCATCTATGACCTCTTCATCGTATGCTTCAACGAGGAGCGCGAGGGTCATGCGGTCTGCACCGAGCGACGGCTCGACAACATACGGCACATAATGCTCATTAGTTTCGGGGTCGAAGTATGTGAGATCCTGACCGGAATGCTCCTGATGCTGAGTAAGATCGTAGTTAGTGCGGTCGGCAACGCCCCAAAGCTCACCCCAGCCGAACGGGAAGAGATATTCGAAGTCTGTAGTAGCTTTCGAATAGAACGAAAGTTCCTCGGGTTCATGGTCGCGCAGACGGAGATTTTCGTCCTTGACGTTAAGGCTCTTGAGCCAATCGTGGCAGTAAGTGCGCCAGTACTGGAACCATTCGAGGTCGGTGCCGGGCTTGCAGAAAAATTCAAGCTCCATCTGCTCAAATTCGCGGATGCGGAATATGAAGTTACCGGGAGTGATCTCGTTTCTGAACGATTTTCCGACCTGGCAGACTCCGAACGGGAGCTTGCGGCGAGTAGTGCGCTGAATAGCCGGGAAATTGACAAAAATTCCCTGTGCGGTTTCGGGACGGAGATAAACCTCGCTCGACGAATCCTCGGTAACGCCCTGGTGGGTCTTGTACATCAGGTTGAACTTACGAATATCGGTGAAATCCGATTTTCCGCAGCCGGGGCAGGGCACATTATTTTCACGGATATATGCGAGGAGAGCTTCGCCGTCCATCGCTTCAACATTCACATCGGTGATGTTGTTATCATGCACAAATTGTTCTACCAGCTTATCGGCGCGATGACGCATCTTGCACGCTTTGCAGTCGATGAGCGGGTCATTGAAGGTCGCAACGTGTCCGGAGGCGACCCATACTTCGGGATTCATCAGGATCGCGGCATCAAGTCCGACGTTGTAAGGATTTTCCTGAACGAATTTTTTCCACCACGCACGCTTAACGTTGTTTTTCAGTTCAACGCCGAGAGGTCCGTAGTCCCATGAATTGGCAAGTCCGCCGTAAATTTCGCTTCCGGGGAAGACGAAACCGCGTGTCTTACACAATGCGACGATTTTATCCATCGTTTTTTCGGTATTTTTCATTATATTTGTATCTCCTTTGAAGATAAAATTTACAAATTATTTATATTTTTCAAACATTGTCATCGCACCTGACACGGACGGTTCAAAGTATGAAATGCCGTCATAGGTCTTGTCCGAGCCGGGATAGGTGAGGGTCAATGCTTCGAATTTCGTGTATGCGAAGATCAGATCGAGGTTGTTCAGCAGATCGTCTGCCGAAAAATCGGTCTTTATGTAGCGCGTCAGAGTTTTGTAAAGCTCGGGAGCTTTGGTATAGTAGGTCGTGTTTGTGAATTTTGCAAACATTTTCTGCAAAAAATCTATTGCGGTTTTCATACGAGTGTATGAACCGCCTTCATAACCGACATATCTCAAAAGCTGCATAGCTTTGTCGCCATCGAGCGTCTGAGTGCCTTTTTTGAGATTTATTTCGAGATTTTGTACAGGGTCTGAATAGTTCATGTCCTCCGGAACATAATAGCTGACACCGCCGACCGCCTCTACGCAGGCTGCTATCGAACCGACATCGAGAGTCGCGTAATAATCTATTTGCAGACCGGTGAGTCCGGTGACTTTTCCGCGCAGAAAATCGATGCCTTTTTCGGAATATACATCTCCGAGCTGAGTGTATATTCCGTCAACTTGCACACGTGTATTCCTTGGAATTGAACAGAATATGAATTTTTTGTTTTCTTTATCTATACGGAGCAGGATTATCATGTCCGCGCCCCATTCGCGTGAGTGCTTATCAGGGAAGCCCGTACCGGTATAGGTCTCTTCGTAGTCGTAATCTTTAAAAATTTCGGGCTGATAGTCACTTCCAACCAGCAAAATATTGAAGGTCTTTCCGTTTATTTCCTCTTCATCGGGCGGCGGCGCATCGGTCGTTTCATCAGTCGGCTCCTCCGTGTTGGCATATATAAGGTCGAGCGGTTCTGTATCGACCGATTCGACTGTCGGATCTATCGCGTCCTCGACCGTTTCGAGCACGAACCCGACCACAAAATACGCTATCGAGCCGAAAATCAACGCCGCGATAAGAAATGTAAGTGCGAAATTTCTGAATGCTGACAGCATAATTTCCTTCCTTATAAGTAATATAATGGCTCTGTTCGATGACTTTTTTCGAGCCATCGAACAGGTCTTTTATATGCGAATTTTAATTTATTATATCATACTTTTGCCGCGTTTGCAATAGCTGTGACAAGTAATTGACAGAATATTTTCTGTTTATACTTATAAAATTTACATTTTTGCGATAACACCCGAGATCAAACGCTCGAATTTTGAGGCTATCGAAACCGCGACCTCGACCACCTCGTCCTCTGTTATCGCCGCGCCGGTGATGCCTGCTGCCATGTTCGTGACGCAGGATATGCAGAGAACCTTGATGCCGAGCTGTGCGGCGAAAATATTTTCCGCAACGGTTGACATTCCGACAAGGTTCGCGCCGAGTGTTTTGAGTGCGCGTATCTCAGCCGGAGTCTCGTACTGCGGTCCTGACATATAGGCGTACACGCCATCTCCAAGCTCGAAGCCCTGTTCAGCAGCGATCTCGTGCGCGAGCTTTATGAGATTTTTGTCAAAAACCGACTGCATATCAAAAAATCTCGCTCCGAACTCCTCGATATTCGCGCCGCGCAGGGGGGACATCGGTGCTAATTTGATCTGGTCGTTGACGCACACGAGGTCGCCCGGATGCAGTTCGCGTTCGTCATTATAACCAATTCCACCGGCCGCGTTCGTGATTATCATTTTTTCGATGCCGAGAAGCTTGAAAACGCCGACCGGATAGGCGGTCTGCCACATCTCCCAGCCTTCATAGTAGTGGAATCTGCCGTTCATCGCGAGAACTTTCTTTTCGCCGAGGTGTCCGAAGACAAGCTCACCCTTCTGGTAAGAAACGGTAGAAATGGGGAAATGTGGTATTTCACGGTAAGGAATTACGATCTGATCCTCCAGCTTTTCGGCGAAATCACCAAGTCCCGAGCCCAAAATTATCGCAACATCCGGCTTTTCACCGATCTTCGATGCGATATAGTCCGCGCTTTCGCGGTAGTCTGAAAATATTGCTTTTTCCATGATATTTTGCGGTATCCCGCTGCCTTTCGTTTTTTATATCATTATATCACAAATTTATTAAATTATCTACCGGTTTTGAAAAAATTTATTTTTTTGCACTTGACAAATATGCTGTGTCGGTGTATAATATATGCAGATAGTTTTGGAATTTTTATTCCTTATATATAAAGTTTTTTGGAGGCACTTTAGCTACATGAAAAGATCAATCATCCTTGCCGTTACGGCATTTTTCGTTATTTTGACCATTGTTTCCTGCGGCGAGCGGAATCCCTTGAGATCGTCCTCGGAGGACAAGAAGGTCGTCATGAATATCGGCTCGGAAAAGGTAAAATTCGAGGAATATCGGTATTTTTGGCTGAACAACAAGCGCGATCTTTACGGCGAGGATGCCGCTTTGGATGCCGATCAGATCAATGAGATCAATTCGCTCACCGAGAACAATGTGCTTGATCGGCACGGGCTTCGGCTTTTGGCGGACGAGTATGGTGTCGAGCTGACCTCAGAGGATCAGATGCGCACAGATGCGTATGTTGACAGCTTCAAGACCGACTGCGGAAGCGATGAGGCTTACAAGGAACAGCTTTTGACGCAGTACATAAACGAGCCGTTTTTGAAGGAATTGACGGCTGACACGACTATAGCGTATGCGCTGCTCGATGAGATGGCGGCGCGTGGCGGCATTGCGGTTAGCGAAGACGACTATGCGGCGGCGTTGTTGACCGATGAGGTACTTTGCATCAAGGAAATTTACATCAGTTATCCGGATGAATCTTTGAAGGACTGGGCAAAGGGACGTGCCGAGGATGCTTTGGCAAGGCTCGAAGCAGGTGAAAGCTTCGAAGCTCTGATGACCGAGCTTTCGGATTACAACGGCGATGATCTGCCGCCCGAGCACGGCTATTACACGATGCAGTATGACGCTTTGGACGAGATCTGGGAGGCGGCTTCCGCGCTTTCGGAGGGCGGTCACAGTAGAGTGATCGAGACAGATTTCGGTTTCCACATCGTCATGCGCGCAAAAAAGGACGTTTCGTACATGGAAGGGCTTCATGATGAGCTTTTCGAGGTATTCCGCCAGTCGCGATTCTACCGCGCATTCTATGAGTTTATCGAAGGTGTAGAGGTCGAATACACGAGCTTCGGCGAGAAATTGGCTGCGTCCGGGGTCGAAGAGTAATCTCGCTTCGGCTTTTAAAGTTGTTTTTTCACGTATACGCGCTTGACATACAGGAACAGTATCGTTTTCTCATCGGAAAGTTATATTTTCATTGTCTTTCCGATGAGAAAATTTGTATGATATGTCGAAAAAATATTTTTTTGAAAAACCCCTTGACAAATGCTTCGAAATGTGGTATAATATTATACGT
>CAZRVL010000100.1:0-6766 GCA_964603455.1 uncultured Lachnospiraceae bacterium | reverse complement strand
TTAGACACGAACCACTCTATCTTTTTGGTCACAAAAAGTAGGTAGAGCCTAGGAGAAGAAGTGAACTTTGCCTAGAGGTTCTTCGCGTTAGCGTCACTAAGTTGAGTGGTGCGTGAGAGGGAAGTGAACTTTGCATAGAGGTTCTTCGCGTCAGCGTCCTCAAGCAAGCTATCTCATCCCCCCATCTTGAAAGGAGTGATGCCCCGCATCTAGTCCCCCTTTTGTCCCCCACATATTCCACTTACAGGAGGTTTTCGCATGAATGATGTATCCTATGGTTCGTCTATGCCGGATGAGGCAAGCGGACTGATTGACACGTTTAATTTTGATTTGCCGACCGAGGATGGCTCTACGCTCTACAATTATCCGCAGATTCGCGATATGACGCGTGATGCAATCGAGCTGGCTTCGTCGGGAGAGACGCTCCCGCGGGCGATTCGCAAGACGGCGTTTCGCTATGCGGCAGAGGCAGAGATGCTCAACCAGCACGCGGAGGGAGAGGAGTTTGACCTGTCGGATCGCGAGGTATGCCGTCACCTAGAGGACATCACGAGCTTCTTTAGCCAGCTGATTGGCTATGAGCTTCTCCATGCCGAGCGTGACCGCTACCGTGCCATCTCCAGAGCCCGCGATGCTCGCCTTCGGGTACGCGATTTTATCCGCGATGAGCGTAACCGAGAGCCTTTGTTCGACGATATCAGCCGAGCGATGAAGTCGCGTTATCAGACGCTCCCGTATGACGAGGCAGCCCGCGTAGCCCACGCCATCGCCGCCTTCCAGGGCGGAGACTGGAGCGACGACGAGGCAGCTGTCATGGCAGACTACTACGACCGCGTCCGTCGTGAGCTGACGACCAGCGAGCTGATGGATTCGCCATCCGTCCCCGCCGTCGAACGAGCCGGCACCGCAGAGACGATGACCGACTGGTCCGCTCTCGGCAAGCTCTCCCCGCGTGAGCAATCCCGCTTCATTGCCCGTATGCTCCGCTAAATACACCATTTTTTTAGGAGGAATCACCCTATGACCATCAACCGCTACATGGGCCCAAGTGCCAGCCAATCCCTTACGTATGAAGCCGTAGGCAACTACGAGGACTTCTCCAACATCCTGACCAACATCTCCCCTGACCTTACCTTCTTCCTCAGCCGTATGACGACTGCTCCGGATGCCCAAGCACTCGAATTCGGCTGGATGACCGAAGCTCTCAAGCCACCGCAAATGAACGCTCATCTGGAGAAGGCGGACTTCGACGGCGGCAAGGTCGGCTCGATTGAGGCGAAGAAAAACTTCTGTCAGCATTTTGTCAACAGCGGATGGGTATCCGATGCCCAGCGTCGCGTCAAGAAGCTCTACGATGAGCCGGACGAGCTGGCACATCAGATTCGCAATGCCACGCGTGAGCAGGCACACGATATCGAATATATGATTGTCAACGGCGATGTTGCCCGCGGCGAATCGGGCGGACAGCCTGCTCTCTCCGGCGGTATCCCGTACTTCATGCAGTCGGAGACCATCTCGGCGACGCTTGCGACTGCTACCGGCAAGGTTACTGCCTCCTCTGCCCACGGGCTGACAACAGGCGACTTCGTATATTTCACCGCGGATACGATGCCGACAGGGCTGACGGCAGGTACCATCTACTACATCCGCACCGACGACACGTTGCCGGAGACGGTGTTCACGCTGTTCTCCTCGATGAAAGACGCAGTCGAGAACAAGACTGCCAAGCAGGTCAAGCCGACGAGTGCCGGTACGAACCTTGCCATCGTCAAGAACAATATCATCGACCTCGGCGGCAAGGCAGACTTCACGGTAGACGACCTCAACTCGGTCATGCAGATGTGCTACAACCGCGGCGGTCAGCCGACAGAAGCCGTCATGAGCGGTGCGAAAAAACGCCGTTTCAGTGAGCTGATGAGTGCCCTCACTACGACGATGCGTAAGGCAGGCGACGACCGCATCGATATGGTCGTCAGCACCTACCAGTCCGACTTCGGTCTGATCAACGCACATTCGCACCGTATGTATCCGGACGACCGCATCGACCTGCTCGATATGCGTTATTGGGACAAAAAATGGTTCCAGCATCCGAGCCGTGTCCAGAACCTGACGAAAAACGGCTCCTATGAGCAGTTCGCTATCGAGTCGTGGGTCGGGCTTCAGGGTACGCAGCCGAAAGCAAGCGGGTCTGTGACGGGCATCATCCGCTAAGCACCATCGACCTATATCACGAGGCGGCTCGTCAGCCGCCTCCCCCAAGGAGGGATACCATGCTTACCGCACAACGACTTACCTTCACCGGTCAGAGCGACGGCACCGCGATTTTGACCAATACATTCGATTGCTCCGCAGCCAGCCGTCTGGCACATGAAGCCACCCAATCGGGTGGGGGACGGTTCGGCAGTGGCTCGTCTGAATGCGTCATGATGGGGCATATCCCACCTGAGATGTGGCGATGTGACCCATGGCTAATCGCCGCTGATACCGCCCGCCGTCATGGCGATCTCGGCGAATATACCAAGCTCGTTCAGAAGTTCTTCCAGCTCTATCCCGCTTTTGCCATCTCCACCCCCGCCAAATACATCCACGGCACAGGAGGACTCTCATGATTACCCTATCCAACCTGCTGACGCGTAGCCGTCGCCTGCTCCAGGATGAGGACGCACGCATCTACAACGACTACCAGCTCGAACAAGCTGTCCACGATGCCCTAGACTACCTCAGTCGCACCTGCGTACTGCTCGGCTCTGACCTGACCATCACACGCACCACACTCCATGGCGGTGACCCACTCCCCGATGACCTCATCGCCCTAATCAGCATCACCGACCAAGACCATACACCACTGACCCTAGCCGACCACGCATCCGCCACCGACGAGTACACCTACCGCATCGAAAACAACCACCTCATCACCGACGCTATCGCAACCATCACCTACCACCGCACACTACCGCACCCCCAAGACAGCACCATCGACCTGCCCGCACCACTCACCGACACCCTCGCCCACCTTACCGCCCTCACCATCCAACACGCAGACGACAACACCAAACAAGCCATCATCAACCCCCACCGCACACTCATCGCCCGCCGACACCGCACCGCCAGACACATCTATATGCCATGGAAAGTGTGAGCGGGAGGATGCGGGAGGAAGGGGACACCCCTTAAACCCCCGCGAATAAGAGCAAGCCTTCTCTTATTCTCCCTAGCCAACCTAGTGACGCGAATCGCGAAGAAGGCTTGTGATAGGTCATTGCTTCTTCCTTCGCTATAGCTATCTTGAGGACGCTAACGCGAGGAACCTCTGAGGATGATAGCTATCCTTCTTGCGAATGTCACTGCCCTGTGACGCTGGGGCGAAGGACATCTTATTATCATGCTATCGCGTAAGACCGCTCATGTTCTTAAAAGCTATTCTTTCCCCTTCTATCAAACATCTTCTTCATGTGGACATATCCAAGAATCCAGTCCGCAAGGACGCAAATGATTGGCTAATGCCTGCCAAAGGGTAGCGACCCAAGCAGCACGTCGATAGACGTTGCTGATTAGTCAGTCACGAACCCCTCCCGAAAGTGGCAAGTAATACCACCATACTTCCCGCTCATCCTTATATGACTACCATCTGCCGGTATTCCTTTTATTTCATTCTCCGCGTTCTTTATGGGTTCGGGCGTTTTTGCAGTGATGCGGTAAGAATGTAGTGAAACCGTAGTGGAACGCTTTGCGTCAACATGTTTGAGCGTAGCGAGTTTTGACGCTGTGGAACGCAGGTGAACATACATTCTCGCAGAACGGAGACTCACGCCCGAAAGTTTTGCTACTTTTGCTTACAAAAGTAGATAAGAATGGGAGAAGAAATGACATAGGATAAGATGTTCTCCGCGGGTAGCGTCATCAAGATAGGTAATACGACAGAAGAAATGTCCTATCACAAGAGGTTCCCCGCAGGTAGCGTGACAAAAAGCTACTTGAAGGCTACGGAGTTGGTAAGAGTCCTCTCTTACGCATCCCCCCATCCCCCTTTATACACAAATCCCAATGAAAAAAGGGAGTTGGTAAGAGTCTCTCTTACGCTCCCGACCGGAGGTAATCCCCATGAACATTTCTGATTGCATTTCTCGTATTCGTTCGAGTATCCACGATATATCGGGCGAGTATACAGACGCAGAGTGTCTGGCTTTTCTCAATGATGCGGTGCAGGAGACGGCTGTTTTGCTTGCTTCTCTTCGCTATAGTCCGCTGATTGCCGAGACGGTGCTGACCGAGGGCGATGCTCTGCCGAGTAATTATATCGCTGATGTGGGCGTGCATCCGTATCGACTGACAGCTGGCAGGGTGCAGCTGTCAGGGTCGCTGTCGTCGCTGAAGCTTCGCTATTATGCGGCTCCTGCTCCGCTGACGATAAGCGATACGCTCCCCTTTACTCCGCTGTTCGATGAGGCTATCCTGCTGGCGGCGACGATTCGGGCTCTCCGTCGCAATGAGTATGATACGTCTGCCGAGGAGGCTCAGCTGACGAGCCTGCGTCAAGCTCTGGCGTTGTCTCTCGGCGAAAAGGGCGGTCGTCCATGACGCACGCCATCTCCGATACGTACACCGTCACGACGCAAGGCACGCCAGCCATCATGCCAGACGACGCGATAGATGCAACTGCTACACTTGTCACCGCTACAGACGACGCGATAGATGCAACTGCTATGCTTGTCAGCGATGCGGACGACGCAATAGGCACGCTTGTCACCGATGCAGACGATACGACGGCTACGACATCAACGGCGACCATTCTCCGCACGCCCGATCTGCCTGCCACCATCGCAGGCGACGGCAGGTATGTCATGACACTGCTGAACGATTTTTGCCATGAGGTCACTGCCTCCGTCAACCACGTCACCAATGCCATCGACGAGACCCCGCCCGCTGCAATCGACAATTTTTTCGTTACGTTCGACCGCGAAGGCATCCTCTGGCGATGGGACAGCGTCCCCACTGCCCTCCACTATGAGCTAAGCGTCGCAGGCACTCGCCTAGCTATCACCACCGATACTGTCTGTCGCGTCGCTCCGCTCTCCTACGTCGGCACCGCTAGTCTTACCGCCACACTAGCCGACGGCTCGACCATCACCGAACAGCTCTCCTACGCCAAGCCACGCCCCGCCGCCCCGCAAGGACTCAGCCTCAGCACCACCGAGTCCGGCATCCTCATCCGCTACAACGCCATCCCCGCCGACTGCATCGGCATCGAGCTGACCGTCGGCAACGCCACCTACCGCACCACCGACGACAGCTACCTGCTGCCCGATTTCACCGCTACTACCATCTCCGCCCGCTACTACGACTGTTTTGGCACCGGCATGACCGCCACCCTAGACAGCACTCTGCCCGCTGTGACGCGATTTTTTGCCGAGCAAAACGACGAATGGATAGACCTATCCTGGGACAGCGTTGACCGCACCCGCGTATCCTACCTCCTCAAGGTCGCCTATCTCACGCCCGATTGGGACAGTGCCACCACGCTGATGACCACCACCCAGACTCACGCACGCATACGCTTCCCGCAGCAGGGCAAAATCTACTTCCTTATCAAAGCCGTCACCCCCGCCGGTATCTACTCGAGCGAGGCAGCCTATGCCACGCTTGACCGCAGCACAGAACGAGCCCGCAACGTCATCATCACCCTTGACCAGGATGCCATCTGCTATCCCCATGCCAAAACAGGACTCTACTACGATGCCATTGCCCGCGGACTCAGGCTGAGCGAGCATACCCGACGCGGTGAATACACGTTCGGCGTGCATCTGCCCACCACCTACCGAGCCCGCAACTGGCTTGCCTCCAAGCTTATCGGTGTCACCGACGACACGCTCATCTGGGCTGACAGCACCTTCGCCTGGAACAGCACTGCCGCTACTGCTACCGTCTGGAATGGAGCCAGCGGAGACCTCAGCGAGACGACTCTTACCCAAGAGATTGCCGAAGCCTCCCCCGTCACCGCCGACCAGATCACCTGGACGATGGCAGAGACGCTCACCGCCTCCGACAGCACCGATGCGACCGAAGCCCAGCACGCGGACACGTTCGAGCCTGCCCGCTGGGATAGCGGACTTGCCATCACACCGCTTACCCGCCTGACCTACACCATCGACCCTACCACAACCTTCTCCCTCATCTTCCACCTCACGCTCGGCGATACCCTCACCCCCGCCGACATCGTCACCCTCTATGACGGGGGCGACTCCCTCACACTCCGCTACCGATCCCACCACCTCCAGCTCATAGGCACCGACGGTATCACCCTCACCCTCGACTACACCCCGCAAACAGACGACCATATCGCCATCGGCATCAGCCAGACCACTACCCACCGCATCCTCCGCCTTGCCACCCTCTATGACAACCTCCAACAACAAGCCCAAACCCCCGCCCCACCAATCACAGCCATCACCCACATCAGCTACCACCCCATCGAGTAAAGGGGAAAAGGAGAAGATATGCTGACGCGGAGAGCTTGTAGGCAAAGCTCACTTCCCCCACACACTACTCGCCTTGGTGACGCTACCGCGGGGAACCACTTGTGCTAATAGACTGCCTTCTTATGTATGTCACTACCCAGTGACGCAGGGGCGAAGAACACCTTATCGGCATTAGCTTGCTTTTCCCTACCCTTCTTTCTTGCACCGCTCAAGAAAGAAGCAAGCGGTTCGCGTCTAGCCAATCAGCACCACCTATCGGTGTGCTTCTTGGGACGCTATCGCATGGGTCA
>CAZRVL010000099.1:0-6775 GCA_964603455.1 uncultured Lachnospiraceae bacterium | reverse complement strand
TAATTCCGTTTTGCCGAAATGTCCTCGCGGAATCGCTTTACAGCCTGTGTCAGCTTGTGCATGAAGCGTGTAGCAACGTTCTTGTTTTGCTCTACGAAAGCTTCTAACGCTGCATCATCCTCAAACATTGCCTGTGCCGCTTTGGCTATCGTCTCACTCTCGCAGTCAGCATCGGTGAACTCCTGTCCCATGCTCGCATATCGCGGTTCATACTCATAGCGGATCTCATCCATCAGCGATTCCCAATTCCGTCCGTGGTCTATAAGCCCACGCTTTACGATTTCCTTGAACGAATTGTACTCGTCAGTCCCCTCGATAGAATGTGTCAGTTCGTGTGCAAGGATAGTCGATACATTATCAGTTCCTTTCGGATTCACGTATATCGTTCCGTCAGCGAATTTGCCGTTGACATCCGCATTGGACGAATCGAAGACTATACTCCGACCGAAGACTTCCGAAAGTCTCCGTGCAAGCTCTATCTCCGAGTTGCTTGCTCCGGCGAGCCGTCCAGAACGCTCTATATTATCGCTTGCTGCTTTTGCCTGACGTATCCGATTTTCCTGTTCGGCAGTTTTAAGAATGAAGTTTCCATTCTCATCGAACTGCTCGTCCTTCGGCGAGATTGTCGGTTCAGTATTTGCCGGTTCGGCTGTATTTTCGGCATCTTGTATATCCTGATTTGCTATATTCTGATTTGCCTGTGTATCACTCTGACTCACAGCACGAGTATGCAGATTGTTCCATGCTTCGCCTATGCCACTCATTACCGCACCGGACAATGCACCCCCTGCAAACGCTATAAGCGGATTGGTGATATAGCGTGCCATATACTGCGATGTTGGAAATTCTCCTACCCTCTCAATAAAAGTCGAGAGTGTCAACCGAGATATTTCGGTAACGCTGTCATAGATCATCCCCGAATATACAGGGATGATCTGCTTTAAGAAATATACTTTATCAACTTAAAGTCATTTATTTTTTCCTTTGCAGCTGCAATCATACGCTGGATTTACAGCGAAGAAATTCTTCGAATTCAGCTGATCTTGAACATGTCTTAAGCATTCTCCGAATCTCTGATAGTGAACTATCTCACGCGCACGCAGGAATTTTATCGCGTCGCTGACATCCGGATCATCTGAGAAGCGCAAAATGTTGTCATATGTGGTTTTTGCTTTCATTTCGGCAGCAAGGTCTTCATGAAGATCTACTATGGGATCGCCTTTTACCTGCAGCGCACCTGCCGAAAACGGTGTTCCTGATGCCGCCTGCGGATATACACCGGTTGTATGATCTACAAAATAGGTATCAAATCCCTGCTTAATTATCTCATCCGGGCTGAGACCGCGAGTCAATTGGTAGACTATGCTGCCTATCATCTCAAGATGTCCAAGCTCTTCTGTTCCTATATCGGTAAGCGCACCCTTGACGGCTGCATATGGCATAGAATATCTCTGACTCAAATATCTGATTGAAGCTCCAAGCTCTCCGTCAGGTCCGCCGTACTGAGTTATGATTATCTTTGCGAGCTTAGGATTAGGGTTCTTTATCCTAACAGGATATTGGAGCTTTTTCTCGTAACTGAACATTTCTCATCCCTCACTTTCAGTATCCGAAGCATTCGCTTCAGTCTGCCAAGGCCACGGATCATCTATCCAGGTCCAATGCTGCATATTTCCGGTAGGTTTGTTTGCATTGCACGCACCCACACAGTTGTCAAGCTTCGAGCAGACCTGCCTATATGCTTCAAGTGCCTTTTGATCGTTCGGATGAGTGTCAAGATACAATCTGAGCTCCCATGCCATGAACGGAAGTGCCCATTCGCTGTTTTTTCGATTATCCATTTCTGCCTCCGTTTACTGTACAGCCTTCAAAAGGTTTGTCAAGTTCGGGAAAAAGTGTTCCCTGCTTCAAAGCTGTCTCGGGCGGATACATCATTTCAAGCTCCTGCCACGGAACATATGCCATCGCCGGGACAAATCCCTCCGGCATCCTAAGCTTATTATCAATATCTAACAAAGCTATCAACCTCTTTTCATCAATTGACCGACATACGCCGATCTGATGATAGTATATGGATATTTAAAAAAAGCGCGAATCGCAAACAGATCAAAATTTCGATATTACGCCAATAGTAAGAAGATATTAATCCCATACGCAAAAAAATTAAAACGAAAAAGTGTGGAAAAAAATTTAGCAACAACGAGTTGCTTGACTTTTCAACAGGTCTGTGTTATAATGTTTTTGAAGGGAGCGAGTAATAATTATGGAAACAAGTAAAATCATTCAGGAGCTTCGCCAAAAATACAATTTATCACAGGATGAGCTTGCCGAAAAGCTTTTTGTCACTCGACAAGCGGTAAGCCGTTGGGAAACGGGAAAGACAATTCCGGACACGGAAAGCTTGAAGTTATTGTCAAAGCTATTCGATATATCTATCAACACTCTGCTTGGTTCACCGCAAAAGCTCATATGTCAATGCTGCGGTATGCCGCTTGATGATACTACTATGAGCAAGGAATCAAACGGAGAATTTAACGAGGATTATTGCAAATGGTGTTATACAGACGGCAGATTTGTCTATAAAAACATTGATGAACTTATAGATTTTCTATCTGTCCATATGTCAAATGAAAATGTTACGCCCGAACAAATACGCGAATATCTAAACTCTTATCTGCCCGGACTCAAGCATTGGAAAAAATAGAAATTCCCTCAGTATATTACAGACTATACTGAGGGAATTTTTTATTTAAACAGTAAGATCATACGTCAAAATAGATTTTTTCGCCTTTATTCAACGAAAGTTTCCAAATATTATCACAATATCTTACCTCACATTCACCGCCGCGCTCACTTTCTATATTAAAATGAATCAAACAGCCGTTTTTCCATTCGGCAGATACAATGAATCCTCCACGCGCTCTGAGTCCCGAGAAGCTACCATCCTTCCAATCCTTCGGAAGTGCCGGAAGAAGATTTATAAATCCCTCATGGCTCTGCATGAGCATCTCGGCAATGCCTGCGCAGCCACCGAAGTTTCCATCGATCTGGAAAGGAGGATGTGCATCAAAAAGGTTATTGTATGTAGATTTTTCGAGCAGTGCGCATATGTGCTTGTAGGCTTCGTCACCCATGCCGAGACGAGCATAGAAGTTTATGATCCATGCACGACTCCAACCGGTATGTCCTCCACCGGAAGAAAGACGGCGTGCTATCGAAACCTTTGCCGCTTCAAATAATTCCGGAGTCTTTGATCTTGTAATAAGATTCGATGGATGAAGTCCGTAAAGCATAGACAAATGTCTATGTCCGGGCTCGGTCTCTTCGTAGTCCTCCTGCCATTCAAGTATCTGACCATACTTTCCAATGCTTATCGGTACAAGTCTGTCTCGACAACTTTTTATTTTTTCGACAAACTCACTGTCCACCGAAAGTATATCAGCCGCCGCCATCGTATTTGTAAAAAGCTCATACAATATAGAATTATCCATAGTCGGTCCAGCACAGATGGCAACTGTCTCACCTGTTTCCGGGTCACGGTAATGATTCTCAGGCGAATTTGAAGGTGCGGTAACAAGATGACCTGTATTCGGGTCTTCGATCAAAAAGCCCATAAAGAACTCACAAGCGCCACGCATAACAGGATAATATTCACGCAAGAACTCAATATCCCCCGAATACAGCCAGCGTTCGAATATGTGCTCACAGCACCAAGCACCTGCGCACATGAAGCTTCCCCATGAAAAACCGTTTCCGGGCGCAGTAAAGCCCCACGGATTTGTTATCGTGTGAGCCACCCATCCATTCATATTATAGCAGACTTCGGCAGTGTGTTTTCCATGCTCAGACAAAAATTTTATATATCTCAGGAATGCGTCACCACATTCGGGAAGGCGAGTTGTCTCGGTCAGCCAGTAATTCATTTGAATATTTATATTTATGTGATAATCTGCCGACCAAATAGTATTGTAGTCATTCGTCCAAATACCCTGAAGATTTGCGGGAAGCACACAATTTCTGCTTGATGAGATCATAAGATAGCGTCCGAAATTGAAATAAAGCTCTGTCATGGAATTTACAGCCGCTTTGTCACCGTTTGCCGAAGCCTTTGCCAATTCATCGACCGTCAAACCGAGATCATCACCTATATTGACCGTAGAACGCTCCATGTAGTCAGACATTTGCTTTGCAGATTCGGCTTTAAGCAGATCAAAATCTTCCATTGAAGCCATCTCAGCCGCTGACGCAGCCACATCTATCGGCACAATATCAAGCTTTGAATCGGGCGCATAATTTGTTTTTATGCTCACATAGAATCTCAATTCAGAGCTCAGCTTTACAAATTTTACAGCTATGCCAAAATCAATGCTGTTCGGAAAGCTTCCGAATATTTTAATTAAATCTCCGCAGCTTTCGATAGTTACTGCTTCTCTTCGGTATGAAAGCTCCGCATCAAAATCGCGATCTGAGCTTATTCTTCCGCAAAAACAATTCGCTCTCTCACTTGTAAAATATTCATGCAGAAATTTTACACCATCGCGCTTATACCTGACCTCTGCGACTCCTGTGGAAATATCGAGTGAACGAGAATATTCTGTTATCTCACCTTCGCCCAATTTGACAAAAAGATCTCCAGCGGTTTGGTAGCTGCCATACGGAAGATCTTTTGCAGGAAGTGACTTTGCGCTTCCGCCGCCTTCTCCGCGGCAAACAAAATATTTATTTGCCAGAGCCTCGGCTTCACTGAATTTTCCTGCGAATATCAAATTTCTGATCTCATCAATGTGAGCTGCGCAGTCAGGATTGTCGGCATCAGGCTCATTCCAACCGCTCCAAAGTGTTTCTTCGTTAAATTGTATCTTTTCCGTATCACTCCTACCGTAGACCATTGCACCGATACGTCCGTTTCCAAGCGGCAGTGCGTCAGTCCATATTTTCGCGGGAGTGGTATATAAAAGCTGAGAATTTTTCATGTTATTATTTTGCGAGCTTGAACAGAGCTTCATGCTCGCCCTTTCGGCATTTATTTTTAACAAACGATCTATTTTCTATTTTAATATAATTATCTGATCGGTATATTTCCGAATTCTATTATACCACATATTAGCTGAAAAAGCAATAGAAATACAAAATTTTAGAAAATAAAAGCGATGGCATTGTCGAGCCATCGCTTTTTTAAAAATTTACTTATTCGAACATTTCGCGCAAGCTGTTCACATACTCCTCGGCGATATTTTTGTTTGATTCGTAGTAGGTTGTGATAGCATCATTCTTATTGCCCAGCATATCGCGATAGGTCTTCTGCGGATTCAGCGGATATTTGCCCTCAAACTCCACAAACTGTGAAAAGTCGAAGCAGCGACTGTCCATTATTAGATCGAGCATTTCAAGTGATTCCTCGTCTCGAACGCTCTTACCGCTTAGTGTGACATCATATATCGCCGGACGCAGGTACTGATAACTGTACGCACTAAGCGTTTCCAACGTATAGCCGATCATATTGAGCTTATCATCTGATATAGTAATTGGAACCATTGCCACACCAGGACGCGAAAGCAGGTATGTACGGTATTCACTTTGATTTTCATCAAGCTTCGGATACGGAAGAATGCCGTAATCGTCCTCCATCTCGCGCAGTTTATTGCTGATAAAATGATCTATTCGCATCGGTGAAAACAGTCCGAGTCCGGATACAAAGCCCGTTTCAATATATCCGTCCCAATTCTTATCGGTAAATGTTCCCGAATTTTCCCAGTACAATTCATAAACCTTTTCGAATGATTTGACCAGCTTGTCCGAATAGAAATTTACGATTGGGAGATCGTTTTCGTCCTTACCGATAGACTCGATATTGTGCGCAACAATAAAGCAGTCTAAGGTCGTCTGACTGTTTGTATAGAAACCATACTCATCGCCTGCATCCCTGATGTTGTCACCGTTAATATCGCGCCAAATATCTTTAGTCAAGCTGATCATTGTGTCCATAGTCCAATTTCCATCACGAACTAGCTGATACGGATCATCGATCTTCCAATC
Organism: uncultured Lachnospiraceae bacterium; assembly: GCA_964603455.1. Lineage (GTDB taxonomy): Bacteria > Bacillota > Clostridia > Oscillospirales > CAG-272 > Flemingiibacterium. The sequence continues at coordinate 739 of CAZRVL010000099.1, read as the reverse complement.
GTCTGCTAAACGCTTGTTGAAAGCGATGGTATACGCCATAGTCAACGATGTTGCCCATGCGTCACTGAGTATACCGTACTGCTGATTGCCGATAGTGATACAATCATTGATAAAATGCACGTACCACGGCTGTGAAAGGTCAATTCCATTAATGTCATTCCACGGCAGGATCGTTTCAGAAGTTAAAAATGCGCTGAAATGTGCTGCCTTATGCACAAGAATATCACAGAAATCATCTCCGGCAAGCATCGATGATATGAATTTCGTCCTTGCTTCATTTTCATTGTCTTCGCCAAAATAATTCAGATGGATATTCAGCCGTTCCTCAGTTAGGATGTTGCGCTTATAGATAGCATCATCTATCGTGTCACCGGTCTGCTCAGCAATCATAAATTCGCTCTCATGATACGAACCGGATGTATTATAGCTGTATATGCGGATCTCTTCACCGTTATAATCCTTCTTGGGAATCGCGTCATAGAGATCGGTCTCAGCTGCTGAGGTATCATTATTAGAATTTTGCGTTGTATCCTGCAATCCAGTATCGGAATCCGCGCAGGCTACGAAAGAAAGCAACATAGAAGCAAGCAACAGGATAGAAATGTGTCTTTTCATAAAAAGCCTCCTAGAAAATTAATATACGCCAATTATTACAAAGATGCGAGGATACAAGGTCTCACAGCCACGCGATTGAATCGTGTCGCATATTAGTTTATATCAAAGTACTTTTATATTATAC
>CAZRVL010000098.1:0-6788 GCA_964603455.1 uncultured Lachnospiraceae bacterium | reverse complement strand
TCAATATTTACAAGTGCATACTGGGATATCGAAAAAATCGCAGACCGAGCGCGATACGGATAGTATTTGCGCTTATCAGCGCGGCGATTGGTATTCTCACGGTTATGTCCGAGAAAGTCGATCGTGCGCATATGAAGGCGAGAGCTGCGAGAGAAGGCGTGTATCTTGACGATATGGGCTTTGAGGACGATATTCCTGATGAGGTAGAGGTCTGCTTTGATGACTGCGCCGAGTGGGAATATGTTTGATATGCTTAAACAAAGAGAGAAATAACACTTATCGTAGAATATATTGAAGTCAAACGGCTCTGCTCCTTATTTCAAAAGGAGCAGAGCCGTTTTTGAGATCAATTGCTTATAATTGTAAATATGAATGTTCGCGAGGTAACATGGATGGATTTACATGGTATAATGTAATGTTTTATAAGTATAATTGATACCATTAGTCGCTGTGGAGTGATAATCAATCGGCAACTCGATTTGTTTTTCGGTCAGTCATATATGCTATTCACCATTCGCATCTCAAATTCTTTTAGGCGAAAACTTCCTCTATCAATATATTCTGTTTTATAAAAGTAGCTTACTTCATAGTATTCAGCTTTTATATTTTTAAATGCAACAGCGTCAACGACCAAGTATCTTATGAAATATGTCTGTAAGCTGACATCCATAGCAGAGGATCATTCCAAACACCGCACCTATTCCTGCCTGCAATATCTCATACGGCAGCTTCAAGATCGCATATTCAAGCGAAGCATATACGAATGTGCGTCCGAGAGAATAGCCGATGACCATTATCACAGCACCGAGCGTTACACCTATCCCAGATGCCGCTGCTTTTTTAACTCTAAGCCTTTGTGTGCATACAGAAATAACGATAGCCTGAATTCCATGAGTCACAAGTGAAACAAACATCGGATCCGGATAAAATATTGCATCTCCTATAAACGCACCGACTCCTCCAACCATAAATGCCGCAAGAGGATCAAGGATTATCGAAGCCGTACAAATTATTATATCATTCAAATACAGATGACCACCGGGAACAGGTATGCTGAATATGCTCATACTCATTATAATATTAAGTGCCATAAACATTCCCGTTACCGTTATCCATTTGACAGAATGCACTTCAAATCTTTTTTCCATAAAATTCGCCTGTAACTTTCGCAAAGCAAAAGCTTCCTTTCAAAAAAATATCGATAGACCTTTTTATGTCTATCGATATTATACAGTATTTGTGGTTATAAAAACAGCGTCAAAAAAGCAATATATTTTAATATCAGGCAAATCTTATTCAAACATTTTACATATCAAACGGCGGCAATATCTCAGCTCCCGGATAAAAATCGCCGCGTGCCTTTATAGAATGTATCTCGTCTATAGTCGCCCATTTAGCATCACAGGTCTCACCCTTTTGCAAAACGATCGATTCGATAGGATAATCACCTTTAAAAGCATATACATCCACAAATCCGGGATTTCGCCATTTCGGATAGTCATATCTTGTCGAAGCTATGAGTCTTCCGTCTGCGGCATCAAGCTTTATTCCGAGCTCTTCCCTTACCTCACGAAGTGCGCCGGTAAGAGAATCCTCACCTGCAATTACCGCGCCTCCGGTAGCTTCCCATTTTCCGGACATCCATTTTTCCGGACTGCGTTTTGAAATAAGCCATTCTCCCTTAGAATTTTCTATCCAAACCTGAACGACCAAGTGATAATCGCTTATCCTCATTTTTGTTCCGCGCTCGCAAAAACGTCCCGTCTTTCTGCGGTCACGGTCATAAACATCCCAAACTTCCATCCAATATGCTCCGTATCATTCAAAAAGTTCACTCGCGAATATTTTTCTCGCATCGCTGTTTATCTCAGCGTACATATCCGACAAAAGCTCGTCTGCTCTTTCACATTCGCCGGGTGTGTGCATCACAGCAGAAAGCTCATCGACTCTCGAATGCCAAAGTGCGCTGTATGCAGGATACAATTCACACGCTGCAAGCCTTTCATCCGGAGTCAGTGGACATATAGCTCTGTAGCCATCCAAAAAGCTCTTAAATATCTCAGGGCGATCCGCATCGCTCAGTCCTTCGGCAAGCTTCGATTCGTTTGCCATTACAAGCCCTTCAAGTATCATATCACCGATAAGAGTTTCATCTCCGGCATTGTCAAAATCAAACACACCGAGACGATCCTTTTCGTTGTAAAGGTTGCTTATCGAAATGTCTCCTTGGACTGCACTGCAAGGCAGTCTGCCCCAAACATCAGCCGCACTCGCCAACTTTCTGTCATATATTGCGATTATCTCGCGGCAGAGCTCAGGCTTTTTGCAAAAACGGTGCGGGTATGCCACAGACTTTATCATGCTGGCTTCGGCGCATTCTGCAAGCTCACGGAACGTATCTATACCGCTGATACGGTTCTGTCCGAGCGCATTGAAGCGACTCTGTGCTCCTATTTTGAAATTGTCACGGAATGAAAGACGATGTATTCTCGCCATCAGCTTTCCGGCCTCACGTGCAGAATCGAGATCTACTGCGGCGGTTTCGCTTTCGGCAAAATCCTCAAGAACTATATTTACTCTTATTCCATCGATCACTCGTTCAATACAATAGTTGCCGTTTACCGAATAATGCTCTGGTGTAAATATTCCGTTTCTGCGAAGATGCTCAGCAAAAACACATTGACGCTCGATAGCATTATGTGAATGTTCACTATCGCGTATAAGCTTGATCACGAGCGGCGAACGATGCTTTACATCGATCTTTGCAACAATCTTTACGTTTTTATTGTCTTCCTGTCTGTTTATAAATGTATCGATATTGGTAATATCCGTAGATATTCCGTACTCTTTCAGTATCGGCTCAAACAGCTCCGGTGTTATGTTCATAATATACCTCCAAGTCAAGTTGATATATATATTATACTACAATTTTTTCTGATATGCAAGTATATTTCTCAAAAAAGAGCAAATAATATCTTTGAAAATAATAAGAAGCGAGGGAATATCATGAAGTGTTATGCAATGCTCGGAATAAACAAGACCGGATGGATAGATAAAGAAAAGCCGAAATGCGGTGAATATGATGCAATAGTCAAACCTATCGCAGTCTCTCCCTGCACATCTGATGTCCACACGGTATTTGAAGGCGCACTCGGCGACCGTCATAATATGGTCTTAGGACATGAAGCTGTCGGTGAGATAACCGAGGTAGGCAGCTATGTAAAGGATTTCAAAATCGGAGACAAGGTAATAGTTCCGGCAATAACACCCGATTGGGGAAAGCTTGAAGCTCAAGCCGGATATCCGATGCACTCGGGCGGAATGCTCGCCGGCTGGAAATTTTCAAACTTTAAAGACGGTGTGTTTGCCGAATACTTCCATGTGAACGATGCCGATTCAAACTTAGCTCATCTTCCGGGAAATGTCGATCCGTCAGAAGCCGTAATGCTATCTGATATGGTTCCGACCGGGCTTCACGGTGCCGAACTTGCTGATATACAATATGGCGAAAGCGTATGCATTATAGGAATAGGACCTGTAGGCCTCATGGCAGTCGCAGGAAGCGTTATGCGCGGTGCGGGAGAGGTATATGCAGTAGGTTCGAGAAAGACCTGTGTAGAAGCAGCAAAGAGCTATGGCGCGACAGATATAATAAACTATCGTGAAGGCGGGATAGTTGAGCAGATAAATGAACGCACGCATAATAAAGGCGTTGATAAAGTAATAGTTGCAGGCGGAGACAATGATACATTCATAGATGCAGTATCAATATGCCGCCCGGGAGGAATAATAGGAAACGTAAATTACCTCGGAAAAGGAGATTTTATACGTCTTCCGAGGCTCGAATGGGGATGCGGAATGGGACACAAGACAATTGCCGGAGGACTTATGCCCGGCGGAAGGCTTCGCATGGAAAGGCTTGTAAAGCTGCTTGAATATAAGCGTCTTGACACATCTGTTCTGCTGACCCATAGATTCAGCGGATTCGAGCATATAGACGAAGCTCTGATGTTAATGAAAAACAAACCTGAAGACCTTATAAAACCTGTTGTGGTAGTATAAATTTTGACACCGAGCTTGATTCAAATTATAAGCTCGGTGTCATTTTATATAGATTTGTGATATATTTTTTCCATAGCTCCCCACGGTGCAGACACATGGGCTATTACCGTAAAACCATACTTTTCGTACAAATTCTCATGGTCGCTGACTAAGTATACATCATTGAATCCGATACCTTTGAGATATTCGGATGCACACAGTATAAGTCTCTGGCTCAAACGGTTTCCACGGTAATCTTCTCCCACAAATACATAGCCGATATACGGTGTGTATGGTACATCTGGTATACAGTCCGATCTCGAAACGGTGCAATAACCGCATATTCTGTGTTTATCGTGTGCAACGATAACCCGCTCCCAATCCGAAAAAGTACCGTTATCCATATTCAATGCCAAAAACTTCCCGGCTGACCACGAACATTCGGCAGCATATTTCCTTACCTTTTTCCACAATTGGCTTGAAGAGTCTATCAATTCAAATTTCAAATTCTTATCCTCCGGGCTATCAATAAATTTTTTCCACAGAATATGAAAAACGGCACAAAAAATCTATATGTATCCTATGCTTTGCCGAGCTTGTTTATTTAACTATGCTTTTTCCGCTGACGGCTTCAAAATGATATTTTACTATACCAAGATCAAGTTTGGTATAAAAACCGCTTCCGAAGGATGCCTTGACATCACCGTTCTGCAAAAGCTCAAAGAAAAATTTCTGCTGATTCATCGCTGTGGGAGCAAGAGATGCGGCTTCCATGCCGTTCAAGAACCATAGCGGCATATCCGAAGAATAATTGCAAAGTGCATTGAGCAGTTTACTCTGATGCGCTGTACCCGGTGTAACTCCGTATCCGAGAGAAATAAGGCATACAAGCTTTTCTCCTTTTGCTATATCTGCACTGCTCTTTCCGTGCGTCAATGCCACCCAGCAGGTATTCAAGCCGAGCTCCTGAGCCTTCAATACAAGCTGTTCGCCGTAATATCCCAATAATTCCTCGGTGTTCTGCGACTTCTTTCCTACAAGAGCGATATAATTTTTGACTCCGCTGAACTTTCCGTAGTGTGCCATGAAGGAATCGAAGCATTTCGGTTCATCATAAATTATCTGTATATGAAGACCCATCTTATTATTTATTTCAGCTGTCAGACCGTTTAAAATATCTCGTTTTTCCTGCTCTATAGCCCTGTCGGTATATTGACGGACACTGTGCCTTTGCTTCATGATCTCAAGCATTTCCATAAAAAATTACCTCCACCCTCTATTTTGGGTTTGAAATCTCGAAAATAAAATATCAAGCGGATTTTTTCACATTCGGCAAAAATAATATATGTAATTGAATCACACATTTTCCATAAAGGCATTGTCATACATCATACTCACTTCGTTCCGGCAGAGCTATTGAAATTTCAACAGCCGTTTGCAGAGTTGAGATAAGAAGCTCGAATGTTTTGGGATCAGGATCGAAATAATAATAATTTTTAGTTCCCTCTTTGCGCATTTTCACGATACCGGCATTTTTCATGACCTGTAAATGATGTGAGACTGCCGGACGTGAGAGATTGGTCTTCTTGGCTATCTCGCAGACACGCAATCCGTTACAGCTTCCTATCTTGATCATCTCAAGTATCAGATATTGCCTTGTTTCATCTCCTATAGCTGCCAAAAGCTCAGAACAAGAATTAAAGCCGTCTGCAACTATATTTATTTTTTCATGTATCTCCACCCTGCTCCCTCTCTTTCACTAAAAATATGCAAGCTACTATCTCATGCTCCGAGATATTGTTAGATTTTTTATTTTTGACCGTTTGACAAAAATACGTCTGATACGGACAGCTCAAAAAGCTCAAGACAGTCCTGAATATTATTATAACACAAATACGCCTGAAATGCGCATTGGTAAAGAAAATCGAGACGGATCAAAACCAAAATAAACTTCGATTTCGTTAGAAATAATCTAACAAATCAAAATCTATTTGACTGCTTTTAATGTATAGGTCGCTCCCCAATTGCACAGTACTTCAACAGAAGAAAAGCCTGCTTCAATCAAAGCTTCTGTCTCGTGATTTACCGTAAGAGGTGTGTCGTAATAATAAAACTCATGATCTGTAATGCCTTGTTCCGCTTTCGATGCAATAAAATTTTTTCTGTGCAACCGTTCTTCCTCATCTGACAGCGAAAAATAATCGGTCAATATGAAAGCTTCACTCTTCCTTAATGCTTTGACTAACTCGGAGTATAAAGGTATTTTTTCTTCCTTTGTGAAATGATGCAGACTTTCCACCGACACTGCACCGTCGAATGCCGAAATGCCAAAAGGCACATCGAAATATGAACCGCAGATCAATTTAATGTCTTTAGCCGAGAATTTCTTTTCCATAGCCGATAACATACCTTGTGATAAGTCAATACCTGTTACATTGGCTGATGGATTGAGCAAATAGTATTCCTGAAGCTCTAATCCCGTTCCGCACCCCAGATCAAGTATAGGACAATTTGCAGCTGTCGGTAGCTGCTTAGCTGTAAACGGATAAAACTCATTTGCTGATTCAATGTTCGTCATCATATGTTCATCGTATCCGTCCAATCTGTTTTCAAAAAATGCTCATTTTTTCAAGTATGTTTAGTCTCCGAAGATTACGCTTAGTAATTTTTATAAAAAGAACGGACAACGATCATGATACTAATCATATCAAAATCGTTGTCCGATTATGGCGGAGAAGCAGAGATTC
>CAZRVL010000097.1:0-7097 GCA_964603455.1 uncultured Lachnospiraceae bacterium | reverse complement strand
TAAAGACAATTGTTAACAAAATGATTGCCAAGCCATAGTTGGCAAAGCCAATCGATTCTGTAATGCCGTAGAAAAAGTTCAAAATCGTTTGCAAAAAGCCGATAAAAATATCGAAAATTTCAAACAAAAATCTCACATCCCCAAACCTATTCTTTTATTTAACGGGATCATAGCCACCCGGATGAAACGGATGACATTTTAAGATTCTTTTCCCGGCAAGATAACCACCCTTGAAAGCACCGTATTTCTCGATTGCTTCTATGGCATAAAGAGAGCAAGTCGGATAGAATCGACACGTAGGAGGCTTTAACGGCGAGATGAACGAACGATAAAACCGAATCAGTCCCAGCAGACAGACTTTCATCATTTGCTTTTCTCCTGATCACGCTTTATCTTACGGCACACTGACAAGAACGCCTGCTCGATATCGGTGTAAGACGCATCCAAAATCGGCTTGCGACCTACCAAGAGAACCTGTCCGCTCCCCATAAGGTGCGATTGGTTCTGCCGAAAGATCTCTCTCAGTCGTCTTTTCGTTCGATTACGAATAACAGCATTGCCAAGACGTTTGCCGGCAGCAACTGCCACACGAATCGGCTCATCTGTCGTACGGAACAGATAAAAGATAAAATATCTCGTCACATACGACTTACCGCCTCGATAAATCTCCTGAATTTCTTTATTCTTTTTTACAATGCGATTTCTCGGTAATTTCATCATGTTTTTATCCTGCCATAATAGGAAAAATAGGCCACGATTGCGGCCTATTAAGCAGATAATCTTTTTCTGCCTTTTGCACGTCTTCTTTTGAGAACGATTCTACCACCTTTGGTTTTCATACGTTCACGGAAACCATGGGTTCTTTTTCTCCACAATGTATTAGGCTGATACGTACGTTTCATAGTCGCTGGACACCTCCTCACAAATACGGTATGTTCTCATCGTCTTGCCAAATGGGACTGCCATGAGACAAAACGCTGATTTTATAAGTAATCCTTAACTACATGAATTATAGACTAGCTTGAAAACGATGTCAAGAAAGTTCTGTGGAAAAACAGAGAAAATCCGTTGATAAATCCACTATTCTTATCCCCCGAAAGCATTTTTCTGTTGATAAGTCACCCTGTTTTTGATAAAATATACGCAGAGAAAATAATTTTTGAGAGAGTTTTTTTCGAGTTATTCACATATATCAACTGTTTATTCACAACTTATCCACAAAATCATTTATATTCTATTTTTTTTGCGTTTACGGTAATAGTAACGCTATTTTTTGTCCCTTTACCGTATTTTTTTATTTTTGATTCTCAATTCTGCCCACGAGTTATTCACATTTGTTTATAACCCTGTGGATAAATATTTTTTTGTGGATACGATTTTGTGGATATCTAATATAAGGAAAGGAACCATTTATCATATGGATATCGCACAACTGAACGAAATTTGGGAGCAAATTGTTCTTGAGCTGCAAAATGACCCGCAATATATGATATTCGCCGTTTGGATTGCACAGCTTGAGCCGGTATCATTTGAAAATAATTGTCTTGTCATGAAAGCCAAAAAGAATATGGTCAAAGAATGGATTGAACGCCGTTATCTGTCGAATGTGACCAATACACTTTTTGCGATTTGGAAAAAACATATTGATTTCAAGATTATTATTGACCCGGATGCCCAAGATGCTCCGATTGCACCACCGGTTATACCGCCTACTGCAGTCGATATACCCGCACCAAAAACCGATAAGCCGAAAGAAGAGGAGGATGACAGCTTCTCGGATCTGTCATTTTTGAATCCGAATTATACATTCTCCAACTTCGTCAGCGGCAACAGCACCATGATTGCCTTCTCAACCTCGCAGGCCGTAGCCGAGCATCCGGGCGAAGCATACAACCCACTCTTTTTATATGGGAACTCCGGTCTTGGCAAGACGCATCTTCTGCACGCGATTGCCCACAAGATTCTAGAGAAGAAGCCGAACGCGAAGATTGTCTACGCGTCGAGTGAGAAGTTCACCAACGAGCTGATTAACGCAATCCGTGACAACTCGACGGAGGCATTCCGCCAAAAATATCGCAATATCGACCTGCTTTTGATTGATGATATTCAATTTTTGACCAAAAAAGAACGTACACAGGAGGAATTCTTCCATACGTTCAACACGCTGTATGAGGCCAAAAAGCAAATTGTTATCACCAGTGACCGGCAGCCGCGTGAAATCCAGACACTCGATGACCGCTTGAAGAGCCGATTCGAATCCGGTATGACGGCAGATATCAAGCCGCCTGACTTAGAGACGCGTATTGCCATCCTGCGTAAAAAGGTATCTTTGATGGGCATGACAGTGCCGGATAATATTATTATCTACATTGCCAGCCGAATTGATAACAACGTCCGTACGATGGAAGGGGCACTGATTCGTCTGAAGGGCTACATCGAAACGCTGAAAAAGCAAGAAATCTTAGCCAATGGTGACGAGATTACCGCTAAGATTGCCGATGATGCCTTGAATGAGATTTTTCTCGACAATGTGAAGCCTCCGATTACGGTTGATTTGATTCAAAAAATCACGACCGAATACTTCAAAATCTCGATGCCGGACTTGTTGGGCAAAAAACGAACCAAAAATGTCGTTGTCCCCAGACAGATTGCAATGTATTTGTGCCGTGAGCTGACAGAAGAATCCTTCCCGCATATCGGCGAGCTGTTCGGTGGACGAGATCATACAACGATTATCCACGCATTCACCAAAATCAGCAACGAACGTATGAAGAGTCGTCAGATTGATACCATCATCAAAGAGCTGATTACGTTGATTGAGAACAACTAGGGGATAACCCTGTATATAGGGCTGTTCAAAACCTGTGTATAAGCAATTCCTTGTGGATTACTGTGAAAAACACCCAAACACAGCCTCACTTATTGACAAGTTATCAACAGGATGAACCCTTGTGTTGACAAGTGATTTTTATAGTTATGCACAAAATCACAGCTCCTACTAATACTACTGCTACAATTTCTTTTTATAATATAACATCATCATATTAGATAATCGGGAGGATAACCGAATGAAATTCACCAGTTCCAAGGAACAGCTGGTTAATGCCGTACAAATCGTACAAAAGGCTGTTTCCAACAAAAATAACCTGACACCGGTATTTTCGGGGATATTCTTAAAGGCAACCGAACATACGGTTGAATTACAGGCAACCAATATCGAAATCAGTATCAGTGCATCCATCGAAGCTACCGTTGAAGAAGCCGGTACAACCGTTTTGTCCGCGAAGTTCTTCAGTGAAATGATTCGTAAGATGCCGGGTGAGCTAATTACCATTACCACCAACGACAAGGAAGGGACTGCCAAAATCGTAGCAGGTCGTTCGGAATATAGCCTTGTTACGCTTCCGGCAGATGATTTTCCGACATTCAAGCCGTTGACTGATATCAACTCGTTCATTGTGAAGGATGTTGTACTCAAAGATTTGATCAAAAAGACCGTATTTGCTTGTGCTCAAGATGATACCAGACCGATTTTTAGTGGTGTATGCTTGGAGTTCAATGGCGATACCATCTCGATGGCAGCAACAAACACGCATCGTTTGGCTGTCAAAAAAGACAAAATCAGTACCGTTGATACGCCGCTTACGATGCTGATCCCGGGCAAAATGCTGACCGAGGTCTCGCGTATTTTGTCGGATGACCTGCCGACAGATATCAAAATCAGCTACGAAAGAAATCAAATCTGCTTATCGTTCGATCGTGTATTCTTGATTTCTCGTTTGATTGAAGGACAATTCCCGGATTACAGACGTGTTATTCCGCGTGAATTCGCGACAAATGTTATCGTCGATACAAAAGAATTCGCCGATGCGGTATCGCGTGTATCGTTGATTGCCAAAGAAGGCGATTATAACGTTATCAAGTTCGACTTTGAAGGCGAAAAAATCCACATCTATTCGAGTAATCCGGATATCGGTACAGCGGAAGAATGGGTAAACTGTAGTATCTCCGGCGATCCGATATTAATTGCCATAAATTCCAATTATGTGGCGGATATTTTGAAGAATATTTATACAGAAAAGACGGAAATATCGTTAAACCAAACATTAAGCCCGGTACGAATTCGTCCCGAGCAGTCGGAAGACTATGTCTACATCGTAACGCCGGTGCGTAGATAAGGAGAAAGAAATATGGAAACAATCTCTATTAGAACAGAAAAGATTCAGCTCGATCAGCTGTTAAAACGAGAAGGTATTATTGAGACGGGCGGTCAGGTACGCTTTTTATTAGAAGATCAGATGGTGTATCTCAATGGCGAGCTTGTCAAAGAAAAACGCAGACAGATTCGCGTCGGCGACGTGCTGAAAATCGTCGATGTAGGAGAATTCACGATTACACAGGAATAATAGGGGTTTGACGATGAAGATAAAACAGCTCAAGTTATATCAATATCGGAATTATCCTTATTTGTCGTTGTCGTTTTCCGATAATATCAACGTCTTTTTGGGACGGAATGCACAAGGCAAAACGAATATATTAGAAGCAATCTATTATGCGGCAATCGGGCGTTCACATCGCACGCATAATGACCAAGAGCTGATTATGTGGGAGAAAAATCAAGCCAAAGTACAGCTTGATTTTTCTCGCATTGATGTAGAGAATCAGCTGTCTTTCTTATTTTCGAAGGAAAAACGGCGAGAAATCGTCTATAACGGTCTTACGGTTAAGCTGAGTGAGGCGATGGGGGCACTCAATGTTGTGCTGTTTTCGCCGGAGGACTTGATGCTGATTAAGGGAGCACCACAAGAGAGACGGCGTTTTTTAGATCTAGAGATATCGCAGGCCAATCGCGTCTATTATGAGATGCTGACGAAGTATATTAAGATTGTGCAGCAGCGAAATGCCATTCTCAAGAAGCTTCGTGATGGACAAGGCAATCGAGAGATGCTTGATATCTGGGATGAGCAGCTGGCGACGGTTGCTTATCGCATTGTAATGAAGCGAAAAGAAGCCGTAGATAAGCTGTCAATGCTGGCGAACTTGATGCATCGCCGCCTGACACAAGAGGCAGAAAATCTCAAAATATCGTATATTGTGCATGGCTTAGAAGAGGGCGACAGCCTGACCGCAGATTGGTATCGGTCGCGTCTAAAATCGCGTCATCAGCTTGATATTATCCGTGGCAGCACGAGCGTTGGTCCGCATCGTGATGATCTCAAAATTGAGGTGAACGGCATTGACCTCAAGACGTTCGGCTCACAGGGACAGCAACGAACCGGTATCTTATCACTAAAGCTGTCCGAGCTGGAATATATCAAGTCGGAGATAGGAGAGTATCCGGTTCTTTTGTTAGATGATGTAATGAGCGAGCTTGATTATGAACGAAGAACGCAATTATTACTGTTCATCAAAGAAAAAATCCAGACGTTCATTACGGCAACCGATCGCAAATATTTCCCTGATTTTAAGATAGGGAAGTATTATTATATTGAGAATGGAGCGTTAATCAATTCCCATGATATCGCCGATTAAAGATTGTATACAGAAGGCACTTGGTAGTCCTTCGCTGAAAAAAAAGTATAAAGAGCAGTCGGTCATACATCATTGGTGCGAGATTGTCGGTGAGGATGTCGCAAGACACGTTTCGGCAGGCAGGGTTTCACGTGGAACATTGACTGTGCATACGGACAGTGCGGTCTGGTCGCATCAAGCATTGATGCAAAAAAGGGAATGGATAAAAAAAATCAATACGTTCATTGGTGACAAAATCATCAAAGATATCCGGATTCAAACAGGATATCAGGCAAGATTTAGAGAATTAAATAAAGATTTACCGAATTTGGATCATTACTTAAAAAAGGTTGAAATACCACCGGAAAAAGTGGCTGAAATCAAGAATAAGACAGCCGTTGTAACAGATGATAAGCTGAAGGAGAGACTGTATTCGATCTTGAATAAGCAGAAAAAACTCGATCAGCTGAAGGTTGCACATGGGTATCATACGTGTGCGAATTGTCAATCACTCTGTGAAAAAAACGAGATATATTGTACGAGCTGCCGACGCGTTATGCGTCAGAAAAAAAGAAATCAGATACAAAATCTGCTGATAGAAGCTCCGTTCTTGACGTATGCGAATCTCAATCAGATGATGCCTTGCACGAATGTTGAGTATCAGGAGGAGAAGGCTGATTTAATCGATCGAACGGCGAAAAAGCTCCGTGACGGCGATGAGTCGGAGATGACGAAGTCACTGCTTGCGATGCTGGTGACGGGGATGATGCCAGATGTGATAACGGATGAGATTGTCAGCAAGGTAGCAGCCAGATTTAGGGGGAAAAAGTATGTTTCTACATCTTGGAAGTGATGTCATGGTTCCGGTAAAGGATGTACTTGCAATCTACGATCACAAGACGATTGAGCGAGAAGAAAACAAGGATTCTTTTGCTCAGATGAAGCAAGAAAAGGAAGTTATTCAGATTGGCTCAGAGGAAATTAAGAGCTATGTGGTGACAGATGATAAAATTTATTTGTCGGTCATTTCTTCGTTGACGCTTAAAAAGCGTGCTCAAAGTGTGAAGGCAATGATGGCAGAAAAATAGGACAGGGAGGAATTAGGCAGTGGAAAGCAATCAGGATACAGCCGTACACGGACAATACGGTGCGGATGAGATTCAGGTATTAGAAGGCTTAGAAGCCGTTCGTAAGCGTCCGGGTATGTATATCGGTACAACGTCGCTTCGCGGACTGCATCATTTGGTATATGAAGTAGTCGATAACAGTATTGACGAGGCATTGGCGGGATATTGCGACAATGTAGAGGTTGTTATTACGAAGGAGAACGGGATTATTGTACGCGATAACGGGCGTGGGATTCCTGTCGATATGCACGCTACCGGCAAGCCTGCTGTAGAGGTTGTATTGACGGTGCTTCATGCCGGCGGTAAGTTCGGCGGGGACGGCTATAAGGTATCCGGCGGTCTGCATGGTGTTGGGGTATCGGTCGTTAATGCACTCAGTACGAAGATGACGGTACGCGTTAAGCGTGACGGCAAAATTCACGAAATCAGCTTCGCTCGCGGTTATACGTCGGATAAGCT
>CAZRVL010000096.1:0-7181 GCA_964603455.1 uncultured Lachnospiraceae bacterium | reverse complement strand
AGCCCCCACTCCCCCTCCCAAGAAAACTTATACAAGCAGATAATTGTTAGTTTACTTAAATGGTAAAATTGTCGAGAGAAGTTGGAGTAAATGAGTTTAAAAAAATATTTTTTCTATCGCCTTGATTCGACAAACATTTTTGGAAAAATGTGGTATAATGGATACATCACACGGGAAACCGTGGGAAATAAGTTATATAATGAGGTTTTTAAAATTATGGACGTTAAAAAGATCGCCGTGATCGGCGCAACTCCTGAAACTCTCAAATTCGGCTACGATGAGGAGCATCCCGATGCCATCGCTCTAAAGCAGCTGCTTGCCGAGTCGATTCTCTGTCTCATCGAAAACGGCTGCAGGCGGTTCATTTGCTCGCTTTGTGAGGGAGTCGAGCTGTGGAGCGCGGAGGTATGCGCCGCGATAATGGCAGACGGAAGTCCAATCGAGCTAATTTGCGTGCCGACCTCAGAGGAACAGGCGAATCGCTGGCATCCTCAGGTGCGCGAACGTTATTTCAGGCTTTTGGAGCATTCTACTGATGTGGTTTACGCAAAGCTTGACGAGGAGGACAAGGTTGACGAGGAAACTCGGACGGCTGCCGAGGCGGCGGCTTGCGACAGGTACATACTCGAAAATGCCGATGTGATATTGGCTGTCGGGCAGCTCGATGAGCGTGGTCTGCAGCTGATCTATTCGGCAAAGGAGCGTGGGATCGCGGTGATCGAACGTTGATCGAGCTTAAAAATCGGGGCGGAGTTTTCCGCTCCGATTTTTCGATTTTCTTTGAAACATTTTCGATATTTCCGCGTCTATATTAGTGAAAGCAAAAAATAAAAGGAGTACTGCAAATGAAAACGAAAAAAATCATACCCATTGCGCTTGCTCTGACGCTGACCGCATGCGGAGCTTCGCCGATCGTTGAGCCTAAGGTCGGCAAAAAGGTCAAAAACATCGATTCTGTGCACGAATTTAATGTCGAAAACCTCGTTTCTGATGAGTTTCATGCGGCACTTGATTCGTTTGCCGATAAAACTGTCGATGTATTATACACAGCCGGAAATGTGAATTATTCGCCGCTGTCGCTTTATTACGCGCTTTCAGTGGCTGAACTTGGCGGTGCGGACGATGCTGCACTGCTCGAACTGCTCGGTGTAGAGAGCTTTGACGGCATTTCGACCTCTAAGCAGCTGTACGGCGATGAGATCGACATAAATGTTCCGTCCGGCAGCTCGGCGGCTCTCGCAGATCAATGCTCGAAGCTGTGGCGACAGCTCTGTCTGACCGGTGAGTATACCGATATTGACATTGCAAATTCAATCTGGTCGGATGCCGGCATATCGAAGGATTTCGCAAGCTCGGCGGCGGAAAATTTCTATGCCGAGTGCTTCGATTCGCTTTCGAGCGAAGACATGGGCAACTGGATAAAGGAAAAGACGCGCGGAACGTTAGCTCCGAAGATCGAAATAGAAGATCTTCAGGATCTTTCAATATTGAACACTGTTTATTTTCGCGCCGAATGGACAGACAAATTCAAAAGCTCGCGAACCGAGAACGGAGTCTTCCACAGTCCAAACGGCGATGTTGACGCGAAATTCATGCAATCGACCGAGATAAAAAGCTTCATGCGCGGCGAGGATTTCACGGTGGCTTCGCGGTCGTTCAAGGACGGCGGTGAAATGACAGTGGTTCTGCCCGATGAGGGAGTCGATATTCGCGAGATATTGGAGCGAGACGGACTTTTGGGACTGCTTGAGGGCGGCGAATCAAAGTGCGGAGATGTCATATGGTATTTTCCGAAATTCGAGTTCGACTTTGAGTTTAGCGCAAAGGATATGCTATGCGAGCTTGGATTTGACGAATTTTTTACTGAAAATTCGGGAATGGCGAAAAATATTACGGATGCAGACACAACTGTGAGCGACATCAAGCAGGGCACGTACATCGCAGTCGATGAAAAAGGCGTGACGGCTTCGTCCTACACGGACATAGTTTACTGCGGAGCTCCTATGCCCGAGGACACCGCCGATATGCGGATGGACAGACCATTCCTCTACACGGTGAACTATAAGGATGTCATATTATTTGTCGGCATTGTCGATGATCCATCGGTTTGAGGAGGTTAAAAATGATAAAATTGCGAAAAGTCAGAGCGGATGAGCGCGAGCTTTTTTGGAACATAAATCAAAAATATCTGTACGAGATGACCTCATATTACCCCGATGAAATGGATGAAAACGGGAATTATCATTATGGATATTTCGACGCTTATTTTGTCGAAAAGGAACGTATCGCGATGTTTATTTTGAGCGATGAACGAATAGTTGGATTTGCGATGTTAAATCCGTATTCATATACAGATCATGAAGTTGATAAAGTTATCGCGGAATTTACAATATTTCCGTCATTTCGGCGAAACGGATTCGCGCTCGAAGCCGCCGGACTGATCTTATCAGCTTATCCCGGACGCTGGGAGATCAAGTACAACGAAAAAAATTCGGCGGCGAAAGCACTTTGGAATAAAGTTGCTGCGCCATTCTGTCCGACAGTTTATCGGCTCAACGAATTTGAGACCGTGCTGAAATTTACAAATCATTAACAAAAGTCCTCTGTACGAAATGTGCAGAGGACTTTTCATCAGTGAATGAAGCAGGCATCGCCGAAGCTAAAGAAACGGTATTTTTCCTCGACCGCAGTCTTGTAGGCGTTCAGCATGATCTCACGGCTCGAAAGCGCGGAAACCAGCATCAGAAGGGTACTTTCGGGCAGATGGAAGTTGGTTATCAGCGCATCGACCGCCTTGAATTTGTAGCCGGGATAGATGAATATTCCGGTATCGCCCTGCATAGGATGTACTGTTCCCTCTTCGTCTGTGACCGATTCGAGAGTTCGGCAGGAGGTCGTTCCGACAGCGATTATCCTTCCGCCGTTCTTTTTTCGTTCATTAATTATTTTTGCGGATTCTTCGGTGACAGTAAAAAATTCCGAGTGCATTTCGTGATCTGTTATATGCTCCGCCTTGACCGGACGGAATGTTCCGAGTCCGACATGGAGCATGACCGGAACTACCGCTATTCCCTTTGCCTTTATCTTTTTGAGCAGTTCGGGAGTGAAATGCAGACCTGCGGTAGGTGCTGCCGCCGAGCCTTCCTCACGCGCATAGACTGTCTGATAGCGCGATCTATCGGCGAGTTTTTCGGTTATGTAGGGCGGAAGCGGCATATTTCCAATTTTGTCGAGCAGGTCGAAAATGTTACCTGTCGAATGATCATAGTCAAATTGCACAAGACGATTTCCGCCATCGAGGATTTCCAAAATTTTTGCACGCAAAAGCCCGTCTCCGAATATTATCGTATTGTCGGGGTGTATCCTGCGTCCGGGGCGCACCATTACTTCCCATTTGTCGAGCTCATGCTGCTTCAAAAGGACAAATTCGACCTCCGCGCCGGTCTCTTTTTTGCCGTAGAGACGCGCCGGGATGACCTTTGAATCGTTTATTACCAAAGTATCCTCAGGGTTCAGGTAATCGATTATGTCGTGAAATATTTTGTGTTCGAGCACACCGCTGTTTTTGTCTATCACCATAAGCCGTGAGGCATCGCGGACGGCTGCCGGATGCTGCGCTATCAGCTCCTCCGGAAGGTAATAATCGAAATCTTTGGTGGTCAGCGTTGTTTCAATTCTTTTGTTTGTGATCATTGTACGAAAATAAACTCCTTTAAGTACATAAAATTTGTTTGGTTTTGCTCTTGAAAAGCAGCAAAAAATGTGGTATCATATTACTGTAGACAAATGTTCTACTCTGCACGAGATGAGTGCGATTATGATAGAGGCGCATTCCCGAAAAGTACCGCGACTTAGGCTGCCGTTGCCCTTGATGCCGCGTGAAAGGCGAGGATTGCCGAAGCTTCCGTTTCACGGCAAGAATGGGGGCTGGTCGCCGTGGTCAACAACCCTGTGACTGTCATCGCGAGATGGAGAGCTATCTTATTGTATTGTGTATCCGGGGCTGAGCCTTCGTATATATTATAGTACATGGATAGCTGGTTTTCAACCAGTTTTTTTGATTTTCTTCAAAATCTCCCTTTTGAATGAAGATTAGTCTGAATCACATCCGTGTCTTTGTGCAAAACAACATATATTTATGGAGGAAATTATCATGTCAAATTCCAAGCCCACAATTTTTACCGGCGCAGCCGTTGCTATCGTCACCCCCTTCACCGCTCAGAACACGGTCGATTATGCCGCTCTTGAGATGCTCATCGAGCGCCAGATCAAAAATTCGACCGATGCCATCGTTATCTGCGGAACGACCGGCGAGTCCTCGACCCTCACCGATGATGAACACCGCGAGTGCATTCGCTTCTGCGTTGAAAAGGTCGCAGGAAGAGTCCCCGTGATCGCCGGAACAGGCTCGAATGACACAGATTACGCTATCGAGCTGTCGAAGTACGCCTGCGAGGTCGGAGCAGATGCACTTCTGCTCGTCACACCTTACTACAACAAGACCAGTCAGCGCGGTCTCATCCGCCACTTCACCGCTATCGCCGATGCTTCGACAAAGCCGATCATTCTCTACAATGTGCCTTCGAGAACCGGTGTGAATATCGCGGTATCTACCTATGTAGAGCTTGCAAAGCACGAGCGCATAGTCGCGGCGAAGGAAGCGAGCGGAAATATTTCGGCTATCGCTCAGCTGGCGGCAGAAAATGTGCTTGACATCTATTCCGGAAACGACGATCAGATCGTTCCGATCCTTTCGCTCGGCGGTAAGGGCGTAATTTCGGTACTGTCGAACGTTATTCCGCAGGAAACACACGACATTTGTCAGCTTTGGTTTGACGGCAAGACGGCTGAATCGGCTGAATTGCAGTTGAAATATCTTAAGCTTGCGAACTCGCTCTTCTGCGATGTCAACCCGATCCCCGTCAAGACTGCAATGGGGCTCATGGGACTTTGCAGAGATGATATGCGTCTGCCGCTTTGTGCTATGGACGAAAAAGGAATCGAAGGTCTGCGTCAGGTACTCACCGAATATGGTGTAATATAAATTTTTTGAGAATCTAAGGAAAACGAAAAATGAAGGAATGCAAAATTTTATTGTCCGGAGCAAACGGTCGTCTCGGAAAGGCGATCGTTGCTTCCGCAGCTGAAGCAGACTGCGTAGTCGTCGCCGGGGTCGATGTCGCTCCGTCGGTCGGCGAACTGCCGATATATTCGTCTATAAACGACGTTCCGGAGCTTGAAATCGACTGCATAATCGACTGCTCGCACCATACGGCGGCGATCCCGTTGCTCGATTTCGCGAAAAAGCGCGGTCTGCCTGTCGTTATCTGCACGACAGGTCACACAAAAGAGGAGACTGACGCGATCTACGGCGCGGCAAAAGATATTCCCGTCTTCTTCTCGCGAAATATGTCGGTCGGTATAAATCTGATACTTGGTCTGGCAAAGAAAGCGGCGGCTGTGCTCGGCGAAGATTTCGATATTGAGATAGTCGAAAAGCACCACAACAAGAAGCTCGATGCCCCCAGCGGAACGGCTCTGATGATAGCTGATGCTATTTCCGAGGCGGTCGATTACGAGCCTGAGTATGTATACGAGCGTCAGTCGAAGCGTGCAATGCGCGAAAAGACCGAGATTGGTATTCATTCGGTTCGCGGCGGCACTATCGTTGGCGAACATGAGGTAATATTCGCCGGAACTGACGAGGTGATTACCATCGCTCATTCGGCGGCTTCGCGTGAGGTATTTGCACGCGGCGCGCTCCGTGCGGCAAAGTTCATGTCCGGAAAATCCGCAGGATTCTACAACATGGAGACCATGCTCAACTTTTAAGTAAAACTTATATTAAAGAATTGCGAACATTCCTTAAACGCAGGAATGTTCGCAAAATTTATTTTCTAAAACGCAAGGTTACAGCTCCGGTCAGTGGATCGATCACAAGGCTCATTGGCTTTATGTATGTAGTGTAAAACTGATTTTCTTCGGCTTCGGTCATTGAAACCCGCGTATTGTGGTAAACTTCTGTTAGCATTTCTTTAACATTCCATTCACTGAGCGGCACTCGGTCGAGATATGCGCGAACTTCTTTAAGCAAGGCTTCGATCTTTATGTCGTTCGAATTTCCCGTGCAGAAATCGTCGATGTAGCAGTAGAATATTTTTCGGCTTTCAAGCGCATTTTTTATGTCCGGACCACACTTGCTCCATTCGAGCATCACAAGAAAATTCGCTTCCGGAAGGTCTTCGATAAGTGCCCAATAGTCCGAATCGCTTGCGGCAATTATGAACGAATCAACAAGATTTGCATAAAATTCCTTGAACACACCGTTAGAAAGCTTCATATCGACCAGCGATTTTGAATCCTTGACGCGCTCGGTCATGATATGATCGACCGTGATCCCGCGTGCGTGCTTCTCGAAAATATTCCATGCGGTCGAGGCGTGGATGTCGTTGTACAAAATTATTTTCGTTATTTTCGAGATCTGCGCGGCTTCGAGATTTTTAAGCGTTGCGATCAGCTTATACGGATCGGAATTTTCGCAATCGACAACGAGAACTGTCTTTTTGCTCTCCTCAATGAAATCATAAATATTCTTCTTCACGCCCTCGCCGGCATCGGTGACACGCGAGATGTCATCGAAAATGTCGCCGTTTTGGCGATACAATAATGTAAGAAATTTTTTATCATTGAACAAAATATTGCCGTCACCGCGTGGTATCCAGTTTAAATACATTTGATACGGAAATGATTCACGGTTCGAATAAAACAGATCTGCCGCCGCCTTAGTTCCCTGCTGAGAGAGTCCGTTCGGCATTATGAACAATTCTCGTATATAATTCCAATCGACCCAAATCGGGAAGATCTCACGACAATTATTTATTCGGTCACATATATATCGGTTGATTTCAATAATATAATCTACAGGAAGAGTATTTTTTCGCTTTATTATTGATATTCCTTCGTTGGCGAGATAGTTCAGCGCATCAAGCGGCACAAGGTCTCCGAGCGTTTGCAGCGTTTTAAATTCATGCTTCATTTTCTCGTTTATCCGCCCGAAATTTCGCTCGATCCCACAGCGAAGCCGACAAAGCTCACGTATTATCCTGCAATTTTTATCTTTGTCAAGCTGTTCAAAATAGACGAGCTGCGGCGGTTCATGCTCATTTTCAAATATTGATCTT
>CAZRVL010000095.1:0-7323 GCA_964603455.1 uncultured Lachnospiraceae bacterium | reverse complement strand
GAAAAATCTCCGAAAAAGCGGAGATTTTTCTTGACATTCGGTCGGAAATGTGCTCTAATATATGTAGAAAATCAAAAAAACGAGGAAAACGAAATGAAAGACATCCGCGATATTTACGAATCGCCTTTTTCAACGCGATACGCGAGTGATGAGATGCAGTATCTCTTCTCTCAGAACATGAAATTCCGCACCTTCCGCCGCCTTTGGATAGCACTTGCTAAGGCAGAGCAGAAGGCAGGTCTCGATATAACCGATGAGCAGATCGCCGAGCTTGAAGCTCACAAGGACGATATTAATTTCGATGCCGCGCAGGAGTACGAAAAAAAGCTCCGTCACGACGTTATGGCGCACGTCCACGCATACGGCGATCAGTGCCCGAAGGCACGTCCGATAATCCATCTAGGCGCGACCTCTTGCTATGTCGGCGATAATACCGATGTTATAATCATGCGTGAAGCACTCAAGCTTGTACGTGCAAAGCTTCTTGCGGTCATCAAAAATCTCCGTGATTTTGCACTCGAATACAAGGGAATGCCCGCGCTCGGTTACACTCATCTTCAGCCGGCACAGCTCACGACAGTCGGAAAGCGCGCTTCGCTCTGGCTTTATGAGCTTTCGCTCGACCTCGAAGACCTCGATTATGTCGCAAGTAGCTTGAAGCTGCTTGGTTCGAAGGGAACTACCGGAACTCAGGCAAGCTTCCTTGAGCTTTTTGACGGCGATGAGCAGAAGATCAAGCAGGTCGAAAACGACATCGCAGCCGAAATGGGCTTTGATTCTTGTGTCCCGGTCTCCGGACAGACCTATACGCGCAAGCACGACAGCCGCGTGATGAACGTTTTGACCGGAATCGCGCAGTCGGCATATAAATTTGCAAACGATCTCCGTATTTTACAGTCGTTCAAGGAAATGGAAGAGCCGTTCGAAAAGAATCAGATCGGTTCGTCGGCAATGCCTTATAAGCGCAACCCGATGAGAAGTGAGCGTATCTGTGCATTGGCGCGTTATGTGATCTCCGATTCGATTAACCCGGCGATAACTGCATCGACCCAGTGGTTCGAAAGAACTCTTGATGACTCGGCAAACAAGCGCATTTCAATGGCTGAAGGTTTCCTTGCAATAGATTCGATACTGAATATTTACATAAATGTTACAGCTGGACTTGTGGTTTACCCGAAGATGGTCGAGCGCAGAATAATGAACGAGCTTCCATTCATAGCTTCCGAAAATATTCTGATGGATGCAGTCAAGAAGGGCGGCGACCGTCAGGAGCTTCATGAGCTTATCCGTGAGCATTCTATCGCGGCAGGAAAGCGCGTGAAGGAAGAAGGACTCGATAACGACCTTATTTAGCGCATTGCAAACGACCCAAGATTCGGACTTTCGCGTGATGAGATCGTGACCAACCTCGATCCTAAGAATTACACCGGACGTTCGGAGCATCAAGTTGAAGAATTTATCCGTGATGTGATCGATCCGCTGCTTGCAAGCGGAGAGGCTGCGGATGAAGTTGAACTAAACGTTTAATATTAATGAGCAAAGTGCGAAACTTTGCTCATTTTTGTATGAACCGCGAAACTAATTTCGGGGGGGGGGTAAGAAATAAAAATATTTCACAAATTCTATTGACAAACAGCTAAAAATATGGTATAATTAAATGTAGAAAATATAACTCATGCGCACGAGAAATTTTCGATAAAATAAAGTTAAAAAGGAGAAACAACGTGAAATCAACAATGAAACGTTCTACATCCGTTCTGCTTATAGCATTGTTAATGCTCAGTGCGACATCCTGCGGCGATGAAAAAGGGCAGGGCGAACAAACGACTCCTCCCGACAACGAAACTACGACTTTAGAAGGCGATTCGGCGTATACATACCCGGAGATCGACCTCAAAAATGACGAATTTACGATCCTCAACACGGCGCAGACCTATGGGATTTATTCAACGCTTGATTTCGAAGCCGAGACCAGCGACACGCTCGATGACGAGATCTACAAAAGAAATCGATTTGTCGAAGAAAAATTCAATATGAAGATCAACGTGGTCGAGGATTACGAGCTTGACCAAGCCGCTAAGGCACTCCAAACGTCAGTCCTTGCAGGCGATGATACATACGATGTTGCATTTATCCGTGATTATTACCTAAGCACTGCGATAACAGAAAATTATTTAATGAATTTAGACGAAATTCCAGAACTCAAGCTCGATGAAGAATGGTGGGACGGTACGGCGACCGAAAATGCGCGAATCGGAAAAGATGGAAAGGCACTGTTCGCCGCTACCGATATTTCGCTCGTTGACTTCGAGGGAACGATGGTCACATTCATAAACGAGGATATGTTCGAAAAGCTGAATCTCGAATTGCCGTATCAACTGGTAATAGATGGCAATTGGACGTTCGACAAAATGGTAGAATACATGAAGATCGGCGCAAATCTGAACGGAGACGAAAATTTCAAGCCGTTCAACGCAAGCGGCGCGGCTGTATACGGCATGGTCGGTTTCCAGCACAGCTATAACTCGCTGATCTCGTCGGCGGGAATAGACTATATCAAAGCAGATAAAAACGGAAATTTAATATTTGATATGGATAATGAACGTTTTTATGACGTGGCGATAAAAATCAGCCAAACCTTTGCGCAGGATGGCGAATGGCTTTTCGCGAATAGTGGTACAATGACTGACCCGGCTCATTACGAGATGATATTCAAAAACGGGCGTTCACTTATGATGATCGCGCAGCTCAAGGCGGCAAACAATTACCGTGACATGGACTCGACCTACGGAATCCTTCCTGTGCCGAAGTATGATGAGACGCAGGAAAATTACTCAAATCTCCGTACATTCTCGTATCTGATGGTAGTTCCGACCACGAATACACGTCCGCATGAGACCGGCGCAATAATGGATGCTATGTCGTATTTGACATATGAAAACGTTGTTCCAACGCTCTATGATGGCAGAATTTCACAAAAAATGCTGAGAAATGATGAATCCATTCAAATGCTGAACATGATTCGTTCAACAAGACACTATGATCTCGGAACTGTTTTCGGAGTTTATAACGATCTCTCTAACATAATCATGGATGTAATAAACAAAAAATCGACAGATTTCGCATCTGGCATTGCATCGATCAAGCCGAGTATCGAAGCAAAGCTTGAAACTTTCATGAACAATATGGAATAAAAATTCACAAAAAAGAAACAAAAGGCAGAGAAAATCTCTGCCTTTTGTCATTCGCTGACGATTTTTCCGCCGACTTCGAGGTCTCCTTTGACTTTCCCGTCCAACAGCAGATCCCAATCGACCGAAACATCTCCCATCGCATCTCCGTAAAGCGTGCAATTTTGACTGCAAGTTATGTTGCCTTTGACTGTGATCTTGGAACTTTTTTCGCCGAGAGACAGATCGCCTTCGCAGTTGACATCGCCGCCGACCGAACCTGCGACCTTTATATCGCCCGAAGCTTCCAAATCTCCGCGCACGCTGCCGCCGACAAAAATATCATCTGCTGCCTTGATGTCACCGCCGACATTTCCACCAACATTCACACTTCCATCGGAGGAAATATCACCGCGAACGTCAAATTTCACGTCAACATCGTCACCTGATTCTATATCTCCACCTGCGTTTTTGTATATATTGACCGAACCGTTCGTTAAAATGTCACCGTCAACATCACCTTCAACAATTACGTCTCCATCGGCTTCGATATTTCCGCGAACATTTCCTGTGACACGAACATCTCCGTCACCGAAAATATTTCCGTGAACAGAGCCGTTTACCGAAATATCTCCTGAAATTTCGAGATCACCATGTACATTTCCATCAAAAACAAGATCGCCGTTCACGACCATCGCGCCAATTTCACCACTGCCTGAGTAATCACCATCAATTTCAACTGTAGAATAATCGCCATTATGATGCGGAATATCCGAAAGGTCTACGAAACTATTTTCGTCATCACGCGATTTTTTCCAATTTCCGCGAATGTTCACCTTGCCGCCGTGCGCTTCGACTTTGCCGCCGACAGTTCCGGCGACTTCAACGTCACCATGCGCCTCGATATTTCCGCCGACGGTTCCGCTAATCTGAACTTCACCGCCGGAATTAACGTTCATTCCAACATTTCCCGAAATCGAAATGCAGCCTTTTGCCGTTGCATCAGTTCCAACATTTCCTGAAATTGCCAAATTTTCGGTCGAAGTTGCACTTGCGCCGACATTTCCGGCTACCGAAATATTTCCGATGGCATCGATTTTGCCACCAACATTGCCGGCAATAGAAGCAGCACCGATTGCTTTGACATTTGTTCCAACATTTCCGCTGATTTCGACCGATTTTCCGGCATAAACACTGCCGCCAACACCGCAATTTCCGTTGTCATCGTGCTCGACTTTTACTTTTCCGCCTGCCAGGATTTTTCTGCCGACCTTTCCGCGAACGAAGAGATCGCCGCCGACCGCGATGTTTCCGTTGACAGAACCGTAGATCGTTGCATTTCTGTCAACCTCTACGTTTTGCGAGACATCACCATGCAGAGTCAAACTTCCATTTTTTACAGAAACTGACATCACGTTTCCGACATGATTCACGTCACCGTCCGAAACAAGTTCCATGAGTTCTGGAGGAGTTACAAGATTTCCGCCTGCTTTCAAACTTTTTCCGGTGCGAGTTTCCAAAATAATGTCACCGTCTGCTGTGATGTTTCCGCCGACAACGCCGCTAACTTGAACTTTACCATTTGTAGAAATATCACCGCGAACCTCGCCCGACACGAAAATATCGCCAAGAGAACAAACTTTTTGCCCTGCGAAGCCTGAAATACGCACTTCGCCGCCTGCGTCGATAGCACCGAGCACCGATCCGCTGAGTTGAACTCCACCGCCCGAATTGACATCGCCCGAAACCGAACCGAAAATTTCGGCAAAATTGCCAACGACAAGACCGCCTTTGACGGTTTTGCGAATTGTCGCGTTGCTTCCGGCAAAAACATTTCCGAAAATAGTTCCACCGAGATCGGCGAAAGTTCCGGCGTAAACATTTCCACCGACATCTTTTTCGGCGCAGATCGACCTACCGGCGTGAATTCGTCCGCCAACGTTTCCAGTCACGGCAATATCGCCTGTAGCTTCGATGTTTTCCAACACATTTCCGTCAATTTGCACATTTCCGTTCTTGACTTTTACCGAGCGAACGTCTCCTTTGTAGAAAATATCACCTTCAAAGTCAATTATCGGTGGCTCATCGGATGGAGATTTTTGTTCCATGATTGTGGTATTTCCGAATTCCACTTCGGGCGAAACCGAAAATCCCGGATCTATCAGCGTTTCTGCATCCTGGCGAGTGGCGGGAAGCGCATCATTTTTGAAATTAGTTTCGGAAGCGCGACCAAACAAATCATTAAGATCGGTTGAAAGAACATCTGCAATCACGGGCAACATGGAAATATCCGGGAAAGTATCGCCGCGTTCCCATTGACTCACCGCTTGATGCGTGACACCGAGACGCTCGGCGAGTTCAGCCTGCGTGGATCCTATCGATTTTCGAAGCTCCGAAATGCGTTTTCCGATTATTTTATTGTCAAACATAATTTTCCTCCTTGACTTTCTGAGAATATTATATCACAGATCGGGAAAATAGTCAATAAAGCGTTTATTGAAATGAGCAAAATTAACGAAAAATTTGCAAGCGTTGCTTGAATTTAACGCTTGCAAACGATAATATGGAATTATTTGGAAACCTTGAATGCTTTAAATGACTTGATCTTGACATCTCCATCGGAGGATGTAACTTTGAGCGTCAATTTTCCTGTTTTCATGGCAGGGAAGCGGCATATCGCCTTGTGACCAATGGTTTTACCATTATAGACGCAGATTTGTTTGCAAGAACCGTATGGCAAAGTTGCAAAAATTTGAAATTCGAGAACGGCTTCACCGTCAGAAATATCTTCCTCAATTACGCAAGTGTCAACGAGCTCGGCGGAGATTTCACCCAAATTTAATGTGAAATCGGGAAGAGTTATCGACCATTTATCTGGATCTTCTTTAAAAAATTCATCAAACGGCAACGGATTTGAGTAGCGTCTGCGTATCTCATCGCCAAATTCGCAAAGTCGAGTTGCATCAGCTTCGGGGATCAGACCACGCGAATCTGGACCTACATTCAAAAGCAGATTCGCACCACGTCCAACAGAATATTCGTAACGTCCGACCAAATCATCGACCGATTTTATCATGTCCGCATTCGCTTCGCAGTCAAACCAACTTGTCCTAAGCATCATATCGCACTCAGCCGGCAAATACCTCATGCCACTGATCCGAACTATTTCATCTGTATTAACAGAAAAATCTGCTTTGTCAATATAATTATTGTTTGGATTATCGGCATATCCGGCTTCATTGCCGACCCAACGAGTTTCGGGATCCCACATCGAGAAAATACGTATCTCCGGCTGAAGCGTTCTGATCACTTTGATTATTCTATTTCTGTCATATTCGTGATTCTCAGAGCCACATCCATCGAACCAGAGATAATCAATTTTGCCATAGTTTGTTAATAATTCGGAAATTTGATTTATGAAATAATCATCATACTCAACCGGGTTATCGAAGTGAACACTTCCGCCCCATTGAGCCGGTGAGTAATAAAGTCCGACCTTCATCGCGTACTTGCGGCACGCGCTGACAAACTCCGCGACAACATCGCCTTTTCCGTTTTCCCACGGCGATTGAGCGACCGAATAGTCTGAAAACTTGCTCTGCCAATTCGCAAAGCCATCGTGATGCTTGCAAGTTAAAATACAGTATCTTGCACCGGCGCGTTTTGCGAGTCTTACCCATTGCTTGCAGTCGAGTTGCTCAGGATAAAATTTTTCTGCCGGCATCGGTTTTCCATCCCAATCGGTGTGCCCGGGGAAGAACGAGCGAATACCGAAATGGAAGAAAACACCAAATTCCCAATCGAGGAAATCGAGCTGTTTTTGAGTAGGTTTGATCTTCATTATTTTTACCTCCGAATATTATAAATTCGTCATTTTATACAAAAAGAGGTCGGGATACCGACCTCAAAAATTCAGCAACCGCAGCCACAGCCTCCGAAACCGCAGCCGTTCGAACCGTTCGCATTCGAATTTCCGTTGCAACCGCAGCAGAAAATGATGAGGAGCGCGATGATGATGAGCCAGATACACTGGTTATCGAAAATGTTGCACAGACAGTTGTTGTTCATAATAAACCTCCGTTTTGAAATTGACTTGATCTTCGCGAGAGCTTTTCGCTCTCTGATACCATATTATGCCAGCAATTCCAAAATG
>CAZRVL010000094.1:0-7479 GCA_964603455.1 uncultured Lachnospiraceae bacterium | reverse complement strand
CGCCGACGATGAGCGAGTTCGCCATGTTGTTTCCGTCGCCGATGTAGCACATCTTAAGACCGTCGAAGCCGCCTTTGAACTCGCGGATTGTCTGAAGGTCTGCCAGAACCTGACAGGGATGGCAATAATCGGTAAGTCCGTTGATGATCGGAATATCAGCGTATTCCGCGAGGTCTTCGACTTCCTTCTGAGCGAAAGTTCTGATCATGATTCCGTCAAGATAACGCGAAAGCACACGTGCAGTGTCCTCAACCGGCTCACCGCGTCCGATCTGGAGATCGCGTGACGAGAGGAACAGTGCCTGTCCGCCAAGCTGATACATTCCGGTCTCGAACGAAACACGGGTTCTTGTCGAAGCCTTCTGGAAGATCATTCCAAGTGTCTTGCCGGCGAGGATCTTGTGCTCGATACCGTTTTTACGCTCGTATTTGAGCTGAGATGCAAGATTCAATATATCGATTATGTCCTCTTTTGAGAGGTCAGCCATCTTCAAAAGATCATTTTTCATGAAAATTTCTCCTTATTTAACAAAATACACTTTATCGAATGTAATCATTTCAGAATGTCAGCCAATATTTTAACTCCACGTTCGAGTTCAGTATAGCTGATCGTCAGCGGCGGCAACAGACGGATAACATCCTTTCCTGCTGTCAAAACGAGAAGTCCGGAATCGGCAGCTTTGTGCAGATATTCCTTCGGGTTCCCGAGAACACGGATTCCGAGCATAAGACCTCTGCCGCGTATTTCAAGAACGTTTGAAAGCCGCAATTCGCCGATCTTTTCGCGGATATATTCACCTTTTTTCATCACTTCCGACAAAAATTCAGGCTTTGAAACTCTGTCGATGACCTCATTTGCCCCTGCGCATACCACCGGATTTCCGCCAAATGTAGAACCGTGCATACCTGCGCTGAGTGTGTTTTCGACCTTTTCGCCGGCTATGAACGCACCTATCGGAAGTCCACCGCCCAGACCCTTTGCAAGTGTCAAAATGTCAGGCTTCACGCCGAAATGCTCGAATGCAAACACCTTTCCGGTGCGTCCGATTCCGGTCTGAACTTCATCGAATATCAACAAAATATCTTTCTCATTGCAAAGTCCTTTGAGAATTTCAACGTATTCTTTAGTGAGAAGATTTACTCCACCCTCACCCTGTATCGGCTCAGCAATGACTGCACAAACATCCGATGTGAGCGCGTTTTTGAGCGCATCGACATCATTTGCTTCAATATATTTGAACCCTTCGGTGAACGGATAGAAATAATTGTGGAAAACATCCTGACCTGTCGCGGCGAGAGTCGTGACCGTGCGTCCATGGAAAGAATTTACGAGCGAAATTATCGTTGCTCTGCCCTTTCCATATTTGTCGAATGAATATTTACGTGCTAATTTTATCGCGCCCTCGTTGGCTTCTGCGCCGGAATTTCCGAAGAAAACGCGCTTCAGCCCCGATAATTTGATCAATTTTTCGGCAAGCTTTACCGTTTGACCGCAGTGAAAATAGTTCGACATATGCTGAATCGAGCTGAGCTGATCGCTTACCGCACGAACCCAGCTCTCATCGCAGTATCCGAGCGAATTTACACCGATACCGCTCGTGAAATCGACATATTCGCATCCGTCCGCATCGACCATAGTCGCCGATCTTCCGCTGACCGGTGCGATCGGCAGACGACCATAGGTCTGCATCATATATTCCTTGTCGAGCGAAATAATTTCGTTTGTTGTCATAAATTCACCCCTCGTGAAAGATTATTTTTTAAACAGTGTGCCGATACCCTGATCGGAAAGCATTTCAACGAGTATAGAATGCGGTATTCTGCCATCGAGAATGACCGTATGACCGATTCCACCGTTTACCGCGTCAACACAGCATTCGACCTTCGGGATCATGCCGCCAGAAATTATGCCCTGCTCGACAAGTCCATTGACCTCATCGACTCGAATTTCGGGAATGAGTGTCGATTCATCGTGCGGATCGCGCATAACGCCGAGCGTATCGGTAAGAAGCATCAGGTTCTGTGCGCCGAGCGCGATCGCGATCTTGCAAGCCGCCGTGTCAGCGTTGATGTTGTAGACCGAGCTGTCTCCGTCACCGCACGCGATAGTCGAAACGACCGGAATATAGCCCTTTTCGATGTTGTCATGGATTATCGAAGCATCGACATCGCAGATCTCGCCGACATTTCCGTAGTCAAATTCGCCGACCAGCTTCTTCGCTTTGATCATTCCGCCGTCGATTCCCGAAAGTCCGATAGCACGTCCGCCGATCTGCTCAATCTTGTTGACAAGATCTTTGTTCGTCTTTCCGGCGAGCACCATCTGAACGATCTCGATGGTCTCGTCATCGGTATATCGGAGTCCGTTTATGAATTTCGACTCCTTGCCGATCTTTTTGAGCATTCCTGAGATCTCAGGACCGCCGCCGTGAACGAGAACTACGTTTATGCCGACAAGCTTGAGCAAAACTATGTCCGAAATAACGGCATTTTTCAGTTCCTCGTTGACCATTGCGTTTCCGCCGTACTTTACGACAACTGTACGTCCGGAATATTTTTGTATGTACGGAAGTGCCTGAATAAGCACTTCGGCTTTGTCTTTATTTGTCAGATTCATAGATTTTTTCTCCGATCACGAACGGTAATCGCCGTTTATATGAACATATTCGTAAGAAAGATCGCATCCCCATGCAGTCGCGCAAGCCTCGCCTACGTTCATATCCACATCGATAACTATGCTGTTCTCAAGCAGTATCTCCTTCGCCTTTTCCTCGGAGAAATCGACTCCCATGCCGTTCTTGCAGACCAATATCTCGCCCTTCGCCGAAATAAATTTCACATCAATGGACTTCGTGTCGATGTCCTGTCCTGCATAGCCGAGCGCGCAGAGGATACGTCCCCAGTTAGCATCCGCGCCGAACATCGCAGTCTTCACAAGCGAGGAATTTATTACGGATTTTGCAAGAATCTTAGCAGTTTTTATGTCCGAAGCGTTATTTATTTTGCACTCGATGAGTTTTGTCGCGCCTTCACCGTCTGCCGCGATAGCCGTGCAGAGACAGGTGCAGAGCTGCTTCAATGCCGCCTTGAAGGTCTCGAAATCGGCATTTTCGGTCACTATTTCATCGTTCTGCGCATATCCAGATGCCAAAACAGTTACCATGTCATTTGTAGAGGTATCGACATCGACTCTTACAATGTTGAATGTGTAGCAAATGACCGAAGAAAGTGCTTTTTGAAGCATTTCCGACGAGATCGCCGCATCGGTCGTGATGAAGCAAAGCATAGTCGCCATATTCGGCTGTATCATTCCCGAACCCTTGCAGATACCGCCAAGATGAACGGTCTTTCCGCCGAGTTCAAATTCGAATGCGAACTCTTTTTTCTTGGTATCGGTCGTCATTATCGCACGTGCCGCGAGGTCGGAAGCTTCATCGCTTGAATCGATCTTGTTTAAAAGCACCGGAATACCATCAATTATCGGCTCAACAGGTAGCGAAATGCCTATAACTCCGGTCGAAGCAACAACGATCTCTTCGGGTGTGCAGCCAAGCTTCTGAGCCAGCTCGACACAGGTCTGCTCCGCTTTTTCGTAGCCGTCAGCGACACAGGCATTCGCGTTTCCGCTGTTGCATATGACCGCACGTATCTTTCCGTTCTTGACGTGTGCGCGTGAGACTCCGACAGGTGCAGCAAATACTCTGTTAGTAGTAAATACACCGGCAGCATTGCAAGCTTTGTCCGCAACGATCAGGGCAAGGTCGAGCTTATCCTTATTTTTGCGCAGTCCGGCATGGATTCCGGCAGCTTTGAAACCGGCAGCAGCGCAAATTCCGCCGGAGATTGATTTAACCTGTGTCATTGTTTGATCATAGCTTTCGAGATGAAAGCATCCTTTCTATACTTTTAGAGCTGCAAAATTTCGGTAAAAATGCCGAATCTGCAAATTTATACAATCAGTCCGCCGTTCGGCGAGATGACCTGACCCGTGAGATACGAGCTTTCAGCGAGGAAATACACACATTCGGCGACCTCACGCGCCGAACCGATCCTGCACATCGGTATCTCATCCGCGAGCATTTTCATATCGTCCTCAGAGAGATGTGCATTCATTTCGGTGTCGATCACGCCGGGCGCAACGCAGTTCACGCGGATCCCTGACGGTGCGACCTCCTTCGCAAGTGCCTTTGTGAAGCCTATGATTCCCGCTTTTGCGGTCGAATAATGTACCTCACAGGACGCGCCGACCTGCCCCCACATAGATGATATGTTGATTATCGAGCCTGATTTTTTCCTGATCATGTTCGGAAGAACCAATTTTGATAGGTTCATCGGCGCGAAAAGATCGATGTCGAACAGATATTTTTCGCGCTCGGCGGTTATATCTGTGAACAGTCCGATCTCCGAGACTCCGGCATTATTTACAAGAAGGTCAAGCTCGAAGCTCTCCGCGAACTGTGCCATAGCCTGACAATCTTCAAATTTCGAAATATCAGCGCGGAAAATATGCGCTTCGCCACCGAAATTTTCGATGTGTTCGGCTACTTTTTTGACTTTTTCTTCATTATTATAATAGCCACAGATCACGCGCCATCCGCGTTCACCGAAATATTCAGCCGTCGCCGCACCGATTCCACGCGATGCGCCGGTTATCAGAACGGTCTTCATATCAGAATGCCGGCGGAACGTAATTAAGTCCGGCATCCTCTGAAAGTCCGAAACGAATATTCATATTCTGTATCGCCTGACCTGCCGCGCCCTTGAACATATTGTCTATGACAGACGAGATTATCAGCGTCGAGGTGTGCGCATCGAGATGTATCGAAATATCACAATAGTTAGACATACGAACATTCTTGATGTTGGCATAATTTCCGAGCTTTTCGACTCGAACGAACTTTTCATTCGCATATGCCGCCGAATAGATCGCGTGTATCTCATCAGCCGAGAGCTTTTTGCCCTTTTCGTTGAGCTGTACATAGATAGAAGATTCAATTCCGCGGTTGACCGGCAGAAGATGCGGAACAAAGGTGACCTTTACATTTTCGTTTGAGAGCTCGGAAAGAGTCTGCTCGATCTCAGGCGCATGGCGGTGACAGCCTGCCTTGTAAGCCGCAAATGCCTCGTTCGTATCTGGAAAATGAGTTCCCTGCGTAAGTCCGCGACCTGCGCCGGTAACACCCGACTTCGAGTCGATTATAACGTGCGACACATCAATAATGCCATTCTTTATCGCCGGCATGAGACCAAGCGATATTGAAGTCGGATAACAGCCGGGGTTTCCGATTATCATCGTGTTTTTGACATTCTCGCGGTGAAGCTCCGGAATCGAATAGACCGCTTCGGTGTGAAGTTCAGGATGTTTATATTCTTTTCCGTACCACTTTTTATAATCTTCTTCGTCATGAAGACGAAAATCTGCGCCGAGATCTATCAACACTGTGTCATTCTGCACACATTTTACCGCAAGTTCCTCGGAAACTCCGTGCGGCACAGATGCGAACACAATGTCGCAGTCTGCGATTATCTCTTCGGGCATTTCGAGCGTCATCGGGACGATCTCTTTGAGGTTCGGATAAATATCCGCTATATTTTGTCCATCGTAGGATACCGATGCGACCGATTTTATCTCGACATTCGGGTGATTGACCAGCAGTCTGACAAGCTCAGCTCCTGCATATCCGGTCGCTCCAACGACTCCAACTTTGATTTTATTCATGATTTAGTATAAAGTGGAAGGGAGGGAAAAACTTTCGGAAAAGTCCTTCTCTCCTCCATACCTCCCCATTTTTCCAAAGCAATTGTTGAGATTTGGAAAATTATGTGTTAATTTTTTATTGATTCTTTTTACTTTCGATGAACGAATCGACCAGATTTATCTGGCGTTCGACCGATTCCTTTGCCGGACCGCCGCGGACTTTTCGTCCGTTGACACAATTTTCCAGATTTATCGCCTCGTATATTCCTTCATCGAAGGTCTCGCATACCGCTTTATATTCATCGAGCGACAGTTCTTCGAGAGTCTTGTCGTTATCGACACAGTATGCAACGAGCGTTCCGGAGGCTTTGTATGCGTCACGGAAAGGCATTCCCTTTTTGACAAGATAATCGGCGCAGTCGGTCGCGTTGATGAAGCCCTTTGCCGCCGCCTTTCTGAGACGGTCTGCACGAACGGTCATCGTTGCGAACATCGAAGTGAAGACCTCGATCGAGATGAGCGTGTTGTCTATCGCATCGAATATCGCCTCCTTGTCCTCCTGCATATCCTTGTTGTATGCGAGCGGAAGCGATTTCATCATCGTCAGAAGCGTCATGAGGTCGCCGTAAATGCGTCCGGTCTTTCCGCGAACGAGTTCGGCAACATCGGGGTTCTTCTTCTGCGGCATTATCGATGAGCCGGTCGAAAATGCATCATCGAGTTCGATAAATCCGAACTCTGACGAGCACCAGAGGATTATCTCCTCGGAGAAGCGGCTCATGTGCATCATAAGTATCGACAGAGCCGAAGCAAATTCGATCACGAAATCTCGGTCAGAAACTCCGTCTATCGAGTTTTCGGTGACTGCCGGGAATCCGAGCAGCTCGGCGACACGCTCACGGTTTATCGGATAGGTCGTCGAAGCGAGCGCACCCGAACCGAGCGGCATGACCTTCATGCGCTTTTCACAGTCGCAAAGTCTTTCGTAATCGCGCATAAGCATCTGTGCATAAGCTAAAATATAATGTGCAAATGTCACAGGCTGAGCACGTTGAAGATGTGTATAACCTGCCATTACCGTGCCGACATGGAGCTTTGCCTTTTCGCTGATCGCTTCGAGCAACCCGATAACGCGCTTTTTGACCTCAGCGACCTCAGTGAGCAGGTACATACGAATATCAAGTGCGACCTGATCGTTTCTCGAACGTGCGGTATGGAGACGCTTTCCGGCATCGCCGATACGTTCGGTCAAAATAGTTTCGATATTCATATGTATGTCTTCGGCATCGAGCGAAAATTCAAGCTTTCCGCTTTCGACATCTGCCAATATCTCCTTAAGAGCCGAAACTATTTTTTCGGATTCCGATCTGTCGATTATTCCGCACTCACCGAGCATTGTCGCATGAGCTATCGAGCCTTCGATGTCCTGCTTGTACATTCGACCGTCAAACGAGATAGATGAATTGAAATCGTTGACACGGGAATCCACGTCTTTTTTGAATCTTCCTGACCAAAGTTTCATTTGTATTTCAAATAGTGGGGAAAGATAACTCTTTCCCCGCTTTTTCTCCTTTAATTAGTTGCCGCGCTTTGCGTCGAGCTTTGCTTTTTCCTTGATCGGAAGACCAAACAGATTGATGAAGCCCTGAGCATCATACTGGTTGTAATCCTCGTCCTCGCCGAACGATGCGGTCTGCTCATCATAGAGAGTGTAGGGTGAAGTCACACCTGCGTTGATGAGGTTGCCCTTGTAGAGCTTGAGCTTTACATCGCCGGTAACGC
>CAZRVL010000093.1:0-7528 GCA_964603455.1 uncultured Lachnospiraceae bacterium | reverse complement strand
TCTCCGTTCTGCGAGAATGTATGTTCACCTGCGTTCCACAGCGTCAAAACTCGCTCCGCTCAAACATGTTGACGCAAAGCGTTCCACTACGGTTTCACTACATTCTTACCGCATCACTGCAAAAACGCCCGAACCCACAGAGAACGAATAAGGGTAAAAAAAGAGATTCTCTCTAATTGATAGCTGTGCAGTCTTGTACAAGCAATCTGATTTATGATTGCAAGGCTAATACTTGCCTACAGTCCTTTTATTTCATTCTCCGTTCCCTCAATGGGGTCGGGTTCCTTAGGGAGTCGGAGGTACAGTACGCGATGCGATAGAGCGAAGTGGCTTTGGCGAGAATGTTTGAGCCTCGTAGAGGCGAGTTTCGCAGCCACACGTAGCGTAGGAGCGAGCTAGTACTCCGGAGACGTACGGAGAACCCGAAAGTTTTGCTACTTTTGCTTACAAAAGTAGATAAGAATGGGAAGGACTATGTCCTTCGATAAGAGGTTCCCCGCGGGTAGCGTCACCAAGATAGGTAATGAGAATGAAGAAGAAGTGACCTAGCACAAGCGGTTCCTCGCGTTAGCGTGACAAGTAAGCTATAGAGAATGAAGAAGCATTGCCCCCTTACTTCCCCCCTCATCCCCCACAGAAAGGAGCCACACCATGACAGAACAACAAATCCTCATGACCCTATACATAACATACTTCGCCCTCATCACCCTACTCGGCACATACCTCATCTGGCGAGAATGGCAATGGGCCAAAAAGGAGGTCGAACCCTATGAGAATCGCCCACTCCCCCCGAAAACGAAAACCCGCTAAACCCCTCACCCACGGCATCGCCCACCAAAACACCCTCCTCAACCTCATCGAACGACGCTGGCTCCAAGAAGCCGACATCGCCGACGCCGTACACCAAGCCCATCACCCCGACCTCTACCACGCACAACCCACCCCCACCGGAGGAGACGGCAGCGGCCACGCCCTCATCAGCGACCCCACCGCCAACCTCGCCATCCAAGGAGCCTGCCCCCTCGACAGCATCCGCCTCGACTGGCACGCCACCTACGAAACCATCCCCCTCCCAGAGACCTGGCTCCACGTATTCACTGCCACCCGCCAAGGCTGCGACGCCATCTGCCGCGACATCATCCGCCGCCGATTCCAAGGCGAACCATACTACATCACCTGCCGCGAACTCTACCTATCCACCAGCACCTACTACCACTACGTCCGCGAAATCCTCCACTACACCCTAGCCTGTGCCATCCACGCCCGCCTCATCGACCCCCGCACACCACACCCCACAGCCCAACCAACCCCGCCCGCCAAAACCAACACAAGCAAAAAAAATGATTCCCCCAACACAGCCGAAGCCAAGGCAGACGCACCCACAACGGATCAAACCGACAAGAACGCCGACACAAACAGCACCGCTAATACGACCCAAGCCGACAACAGCGACTCGGTAGCCACAGGCGAATCTGCCACATCAAGCAACGGTGAACCTGCCAAAGCAAGCGAACCCACCACTCCAAGCAACGGTGACCCTGCCAAAGCAAGCAAATCCACCACTCCAAGCAACGGTGACCCTGCCAAAGCAAGCAAATCCACCACTCCAAGCAACGGTGACCCTGCCAACGATAAATCGCCCAGCCCCAACACAGCCCCACACAAGGAGCCAAACCCCGCCCCAAAGAAAGAACGGTGACTGCCATGAGATCCCACCCCACCACGACAGCCTCACCGACAACCATACATACCGCATACGCACAGCCTGTATCCACGCAGGACAAGCCTACCGCACGCACCTCACAGCCCACCTCCACACAGGACAAGCCTACCGCACATAATGCACAGCCTACCCCTACGCAAGGCAAGCCTACCGCACACAATGCACAGCCTACCTCCACGCAGGACGAGCCTACCGCATACAACGCAGAAGCTACCGCCACGCAAGACGAACCTACTGCACGCACCACCTGGCTGACCGACACACTCCACACCATCATCGAACGAGCCTTAACCGCCGACAAGCCCGACATCAAAGGAGCCCTCGCCGCCCTCACCATGCTCGCCGAACAAACCCCAGCCACCCATACCACCGACATCGCCAGCATCATCCGCAACGCCCGCCAGCGAGCGAAAAAAGGAACAAGTCAAGAGGACTAATATTCCTTCTTCATTCCTATTACCCGCTATCTTGGTGACGCTAACGCGGGGAACCTCCTATCCTATGTCATTTCTCCTCCTAGTCCTTACCTACTTTTTGTGACCAAAAAGCAGAGTGGTTCGTGTCTAGCCAATCGGTACTACCTAGCGGCGTACCTCTTGGGACACTATCACATGGGTCATATTAGCCAATCATCTGCGTCCTTGCGGACTGGATTCTTGGATATGCCCACATGAAGAAGAGGCTTGAGAGAATAGAAAAAGACTTAGTTTAGGGAGCAAGCGTTCTTACGCGTTAGCATGATAAGGAATCCTACCTAATCCCTCCCCAACACTTATCAACTACGGAGCTTCTCCGAGTCCTCTCTTACACTCCCCTCTCTCCCCTCTCTCCCCTCTATTCCCTCTATGAAAGGAGTCTATTCATGACTGCACTTAGTTCTGCCGATGAGCGAGCGTTAGCTGAGATGCTTGCCTCCTATACACATGATCCGCTAGGGTTCGTCTATGCGGCTTTTCCTTGGGGTGAGGGTGAGCTACGTGGCAAGTCCGCCCCGGAGAAGTGGCAAGCCGACACGCTCCGCACGATTGGCAAGCGTCTGCAGGAGGGGGCATCGGTTCGCGAGGCAATCGCCAGCGGGCATGGCGTAGGCAAAAGTGCCCTCGTCAGCTGGCTGATTCTCTGGGCGATTGCGACGCACGAGGATACGCGAGGTATCATCACCGCCAATACGGAGGTTCAGCTCCGCACCAAGACGTGGGCTGAGCTGACGAAATGGTACCGCCTGTTCATCGCCCGCCACCTGTTCACCCTCTCTGCCAATGCGATTTTTTCGCGTAGTGCAGGCCATGAGCGGTCTTGGCGTATCGATGCCGTTCCCTGGTCAGAGACCAGTCCCGAATCATTCGCCGGGCTTCACAACCAGGGCGGTCGCATCCTCGTTATTTTTGACGAGGCAAGTGCCATCTCTGATGCTATCTGGGAAGTGACCGAAGGGGCGATGACAGATACCGATACCGAGCTGATATGGTGCGTGTTCGGCAATCCGACTCGCAGCAGCGGACGCTTTTATGACTGCTTTCACCGATTCCGCGACCGCTGGCACCACCGCCAAATCGACAGTCGCACGGTGCGTCTTGCCGACCGTCGTCGCCTTGCCGAATGGGTGGCTGACTACGGCGAGGATAGCGATTTTGTCCGCGTGCGTGTACGGGGTCTGTTCCCGCGAGCGTCTGACCGTCAGCTGATTAGCAGTGAGCTGGCAGAGGCTGCCGCGACTCGCACACTGGCTACGTCTGCTTATGATTTTGCCCCTGCGATTATCGGCGTTGACCCTGCCTGGAGCGGTACGGATGCGATGGCGATTGTCCTACGTCAAGGGCTGTATGCCAAGGTGCTTGCTACGCTCCCGTCGCAGACGGATGACATCGAGACGGCGGGACTGATTGCCCGCTTGCAGGATGAGCATCACGCCCAAGCGGTCTTCATCGACCTTGGCTATGGCACCGGCATCTATTCCGCCGGCAAGTCGCTCGGTCGTGACGGCTGGCGACTGGTCTCGTTCGCCGCTAAGCCTACCCGCACCGGTTTTGCGAACAAACGTGCCGAGATGTGGAGCGATGTCAAGGACTGGCTGCAAGAGGGTGCATCAATCGACAACAACCGCGACCTCGTAGCCGACCTTACCGCACCGGAAGCCTTCATCAATCACAAAGGGCTTCTCCAGCTCGAGAGCAAAGACGCGATGAAAAAAAGAGGGCTTCCCTCCCCGAACCTCGCCGATGCCCTCGCCCTCACCTTCGCCTACCCCATCCGTCCCAAAACAACATCCCGCCTACGCCCCACCACCCGCTACGGGATGATGTAGGGGGCAATGGGAGGATGCTCGCCTCTTGTCGTTGTTGCTGCCGCTAGCTTGTCACGTTACCAACGAAGAACACCCGAGCAAAGGTCACTTTCCTCTCATGCACTACTCGTCTTGGTAACGCTACCGCGGGGAACCTCTTATGCTGTGTCACTTCTCCTCCTAGTCCTTACCTACTTTTTGTGACCAAAAAGTAGCAAAAAGTCTCGGGCGTGACTCAAGGGTATGCGAGAATATATCCTCCCTTGCACTACGCTCAGCTTAGCAAAGAGAGATAACCAATTTCCTATACAGATAGCTCTGCTCCTACTACTAAGCATCGTTGTGTCAAAACTCGCTACGCTCAAACATGTTGACACAACCGCTCCGTGCTGCAGTTCGGTATA
This sequence comes from uncultured Lachnospiraceae bacterium, assembly GCA_964603455.1. Classification (GTDB taxonomy): domain Bacteria; phylum Bacillota; class Clostridia; order Oscillospirales; family CAG-272; genus Flemingiibacterium. The sequence continues at coordinate 3,117 of CAZRVL010000093.1, read as the reverse complement.
TTCTTAACGCATACCGCTTGAAAACGCCCGAACCCATAGAGGACGAATAAGGGTGAAAAAAGAGATTCGCTCCAATTGATAGCTGTGCAGTCATGCATAGACAGTCTAATTTATGCTTACAAAGCTGACATTAGCCGACATTCCCCTTATTTTATATCCCGTTCCCTCAACAGGTTCGGGTTCCTTAGGGGAGTCGGAGGTACAGTACGCGATGCGACAGAGCGAAGTGGCTTTGGCGAGAATGTTTGAGCCTCGTAGAGGCGAGTTTCGCAGCCACACGTAGCGTAGGAGCGAGCAAGTACTCCGGAGACGTACGGAGAACCCGAGAGTTTTTGCTACTTTTGCTTACAAAAGTAGATAAGAATAGGAAGAGAAATGACATAGGATAAGAGGTTCTTCGCGTTAGCGTGATAAGTTAGATAGTGCATGAGGAGAAGTGACTTTTGCCCTCATTCCCCCTCCGCAAATCGCATTCCCCGGTAATGCCCCACCGAATAAAAGCACGCCGTATCACAGGAGCTTCCCCGAGTCCTCTCTTACACTCCCCCTTGTCCCCCACACTTCATTAAGGAGCTGATACCATGTCCACGACCATGACCACAACCGCCCTGACCCCGCACATCCCTTTCACGCGTCTCATCGCAAGCCCGCTTGCCATCTCCTCCAGCCCGACACTGCTTGCCTCCCGAGCCGTCCTCGACGGACAAGCCCGCGGACGCTGCGGCATAGAAATCATCAACACCACCGCCGACTCCATCTACATCGGAGACAGCACCGTCGATGCCACCCACGGACTCATCATCCCCGCCGGCACCTCCCGCTACCTCCCCATCACACGCACCGCCCAAAACCACCTATACATCACGAGCGACACCACCAACACCATCACACTCGTCGAATACTTCGCCTGAGGTGACACCATGACAGCAATCAGCCTATCCACCCTCACCCCCCGCGAAATCAACCGCATCATGAAAGAATTTCGCCGCCAAAAAAACCGTGCCGAAGACCACTACACCAGCCGCATCGAACCCCACCTCAAACACCGCCGCAACATCTGCCTAGCAGACCGCGACCACTACCGCACCAAATTCCCCCGTCTCGCCGAATACTCCGACTGGACCAGCCGCGACGTCAAAACCACCATCGACTGGATCCTCCCCCTCCTCCTCGAAGCCTTCTGCTCCTCCGAAGACGCCGTCACCATCCAAGGCGTAGGACCCGAAGACGACGAATCCGCCCGCCGCGTCCAAGCCCTCCTCCAATACCAGCTCGAACGCAAAAACCACTACTTCACCTTCCTCAGCAACGTCCTCCGCTCCGCACTCGAGGTCAACCTCGGCATCGGCAAGGTCTACTGGCACCGCGACGAGGTCACCACACCCCACCAGCTCATCCTCACACCCCACAACACCGCCGACCAACAAGCACTCCGCCAAGCCATCCGCCAAGGCACCTGTCGCATCCGACGCATCCAAGAGCTATCCAGTGGCGAACACCTCATCCACTACGACCACATCACCACCCGAGCCAACCACCCCATCCTCGAATACCTCCCCCCGAGCGAATTCCGCTACACACCCGACGGACTCACCATCGGCGACGCACAATTCCAGGCACACCGCAAAATCGTCACCGTAGACTACCTCCGCCGCCAAGAAAAACAAGGCATCTACCAAAACGTCACCCAAGCCATCGCCCACGCCTCCGCCCCACTTGCCACCGCCTTCGACCACATCGCAGACCCCGCCCGAGCCGACAGCCTCACCGACACCCACGGAGCCAACCGCCGACTTGAGCTATACGAAGGCTACCTTGCCGTTGACTACAACGGAGACGGCATCGCCGAACACCTCATCATCCACGCCATCGGCGACACCCCACTACGCATCGCCCCCAACGACCTCGGACAAGCCCCCTTCTTCACCTGCATCGCCGAACCCGACCCCAACGCCTCCTTCAGCGAAAACGGACTTGCCGACAACCTCGAACAGCTCCAAGACCTCAAAACAGCCCTCGTCCGCCAAATCATCATCAACATCGCCAAAAACAACGCCCCCCGCCAATTCATCGACGAACGCACCGTCGACATGGACGCACTCCTCGCCGGAGACGAATACATCCCCGTCAGCGGAGAACTCGCCAGCAGCATCTACAGCCCACCACCCCTACCACTATCCGCCGCCACCACCGAACTCATCCAATACGCCCAGACCGAACTCGAATCCCAATCAGGCTCCACCCGCTACAACCAAGGACTCGACGCAGCCAGCCTCAACCACACCGCCACCGGCATCACCACCATCATGGGAGCCGCCGACAAACGCATCCGCCACCTTGCCCGCTCCATCGCCGAATCCTTCCTCATCCCCCTCATCCGCTACCTCATCCGCCTCAACCAAAAATTCCTCCCCGACAACACCCTCTGCCGCCTACTCGACACCACCATCACCATCAACCGCACCGACCTCGACCCCGACTACGACCTCATCGTCAGCGTCGGACAAGGACTCGGCACCAAAGAAGCCGAAGCCCAATACCTCACCATCCTCCTCGAAAAGCTCTACCCCATCCTCGCCCGCGAAGGCATCATCCGCCGCGACAACTGGTACCAAACCGCCAAAGAACTCCTCGAAAAGCTCGGCATCCGCAACACCGGCCGCTTCCTCACCGAACCCGACCCCGCCCAACGCCAAGCCGAACACACCCAGCTCCAAGCCGCAGCCACCCTCCAAACCCTCCAAGCACAAACCGCCCTCACCCAAGCCATCCAAGCACAAGCTAACGCCCAAGCACAAGCTACGCAGACACAGGCAGTGCAAGGACAAGCCATGCAGGCACAAGCCATGCAGGGTATGCCTACGCAGGAGATAGCGATGCAGGAGCAACCCTGACGATAGGAGATGACCTTCTGTCTCACTACCCTTCTTGTCACGCACTATCTAACTTATCACGCTAACGCGAAGAACCTCTTAGCCAATAGACTGCCTTCTTACGAATGTCACTGCCCAGCGACGCAGGGGCGAAGAACATCTGATTCGCATTAGCTTGCTCCTCCCTGCCCTTCTTTCTTGCACCGCTCAAGAAAGAAGCAAGCGGTTCGCGTCTAGCCAATCA
>CAZRVL010000092.1:663-7584 GCA_964603455.1 uncultured Lachnospiraceae bacterium | reverse complement strand
CTCTACATAGTCCTTTGCATAGCCCCAGTCACGCAATGAATCCATATTTCCCAGCTCCAGATGATCCTGTAAACCTTCGGCAATTCTTGCTGCTGCCAGCGTAATCTTACGGGTAACAAAGTTTTCCCCACGCCGCTCCGACTCATGGTTAAAAAGAATGCCATTTACGGCAAACATACCATATGCATCCCGGTACTCCTTGGTAATCCAGAAGCCATACTGCTTGGCAACCGCATAAGGACTGTATGGATGAAACGGTGTCGTTTCCCGCTGCGGTACTTCCTCCACCTTACCGTACAACTCGGAGGTCGATGCCTGATAAAATTTTGTCTTTTTCTCCAGTCCCAGAATTCTGATTGCCTCCAGTACCCGGAGAACACCGATTGCATCCACATCACCGGAATACTCCGGTACATCAAAGGATACCTGCACATGGGACTGTGCCGCAAGATTGTAAATCTCATCCGGCTGTACCAGACCGATAATCCGAACCAGTGATGACGAATCCGTCAAATCACCTTCATGAAGGGTAATGGCGTTTTTCTCCAATAAATGATCGATCTTCGCCGTATTGGAAATAGAAGAACGACGTATAATCCCGTGTACCTCATATCCTTTCTCCAGTAAAAACTCCGCCAAATAGGAACCATCCTGTCCGTTAATGCCTGTAATTAATGCTTTTTTCATTGTTTTGATCCTTTCTTTTTGTTTTTTGTAAAAGTGCCCTGTTATCCTTTAATACATTTTGATAACTGACATACTATGCCAGCCAAAGTTTTCTCCACCTCTTAAATAACATAATCAGTGTTGATTACTGAATAGGATCTGATTTTGAAAACACCTTCTATATTCTCCTATTTTCCATACATATCGATGTAATACTTTTGATATTCACCACTTGTTACATTCTTCATCCATCCTTCATTCTCGAAAAACCACTTGATAGTTTTCTTAATTCCTTCCTTAAACGTAGTTTCTGGGACCCAGCCAATCTCTGACTTAATTTTATCCGGTGCAATTGCATATCTCCGGTCATGCCCTTTACGATCCTCCACATAGGTAATCAAATTTGTACTCACAAGTTTCTTTCTCGGATCTTTTTCCGGAAGCATCTCTTGCAAAGTCTCTAGAATGATATTGATAATTTCAATAGTCTGCTTCTCATTAGGTCCACCCACATTGTAGGTCTCAAACAATCTTCCTTTCTCCTGGACCATATCAAGTGCCTTGGCATGATCCTCCACGAAGAACCAGTCACGCACATTCTTTCCATCTCCATATACCGGGAGCTTCTTCCCCTGAAGTGCATTATTGATAATCAGCGGAATCAGTTTCTCTGGGAACTGGTACGGTCCATAGTTATTGGAACAATTGGTAATATTAGCAGGAAACTTATAGGTATCCATGTATGCTTTCACCAGCATATCCGAACTTGCCTTACTTGCAGAATAAGGACTGTGAGGAGCGTAAGGAGTCGTCTCATAAAAGAAAGCGTCTTCCTCATCCGGAAGTGAACCGTACACCTCGTCCGTAGATACATGGAGAAATTTCTTATCCGACTTGAAACTTCCATCTGGAAATTCCCATGCTGTCTTTGCACAATTTAACACGACCGCAGTACCCAGTACATTAGTCTGCACAAATACCTCCGGATTACGAATACTTCTATCCACGTGACTCTCCGCCGCAAAATGAACCACTCTGTCAATATCGTTCTCTGTGAAAATTTTTCTGATAGCTTCCTTGTCACAGATATCAGCCTTTACAAACGAGTAATTTTTTCTACATTCCACATCTTTTAAGTTCTCTAAATTACCCGCATATGTCAAGACATCCACGTTAATAATACGAATGGCATCATCATATTTTTTTAACATATAATGAATGTAATTAGAACCGATGAAACCGGCACCTCCTGTTACTAAGTATGTTTTCATTATAATTTGATTCCCTCCTATAAAATCAATAGTAACTACTCATTTTCCGATTTAAAAGCCCACAGTTTATTGATGACAAAATTCACTGGAACGCTTATAACCAAATTAATAAATGGTGCTGCATATTTAGAAATATCCAGTATATCAACCCATACCCAAGATAAGAGATTATTTAAAATAATACCCGTAAATCCATATGCAACATACGTTTTTAATAAAGCCTTACCAACAGACCTTGTTTTTCCTTTTTCTTGAACGAATACAAACCGATTATTCCAATAAAATGACCACAATACACTCAGTAAATATGCACCTATATTTCCAATAAAATAATCCCATTCCATTTTTAGCGGAGCTAATATTACTAAAACCACAATATTAATTACATAGCTTATCAGTGTATTAGATACACCTACCATGCAAAATTTAATAAATTGCCACATACTTAACAATGTGTTTTCTTGAATTTCAATATGCATTTTATTCATAATATTAAGCAATATTTGCTGTATCTTTTTCTTCATTTTTACTTTCTTTCTGTTATTCGGTGTTATACTTCTTGATTTGTAAAAGATATCGGTGTGCCGTTTAAACTACTCAAAATCTCACTTTCTATCGCCACGGCTGAAGTCAAAAATGCTATAAAGAGTAGTACCAATAAAAACATCGTTTTTACATTTGTTATTAATTTCTTTTGTTTATAATCATAAAAAGAGATATAACCATAAATCAACAAATACGGCAATAACATAAATCTCTCTTCTACCGCACCAAACATAATAGCAATGCTAGGAAAAGCCAAAGACAGCATAAAAACCATATTTTTAACTTCAACTTTTTTCAATTTCAAATCTTTAAACAACAAAACGCAAAAAGCAAAAATTATTAACAAACTCACAACTGCGTAGAATACTCTATTTTCATTCAGATCCAAAATATACTGCTCTGGGAACAGTACAAAAAAAGCATTCCATACGTGCTTTCCTATTATTGCAATATATTCCAATGGGAATTTGAAAAACATCATAACGTAGGACTTTATCGTTATCGGAAGATTTAATCCAGACCATTCCGATGTAATTTGCATTCCTGTTGAATCCACAAAATACATCCCCGGTGTATGTAATTCTGCATCCCCCACCCACGTTGCATATCTGGAATATTGTAGTCCCCAATATAATTGTTGTGCAAAAAGATTTTGGTTATTAATCCAAGGCGAAATAATTTCATATTTATTCCAATTAATTATAAACTGTGGAATTGCCGCAGACAATACACCTATTATGAATATGGCATTTGAACAAATTGCGCGTGATACCCCCCCTTTTTTATTTATCTCAAATATAATAATTATAATAACAAAAGCAAAAATTGATAACTGATATATTGTTCTTATATTGTATGTCAAATACAAAAAAAATCCAGCAAAAAAGTATTCAATATATCTTTTACACCCACTTTCATTGCAATTTGCCGCTCTGTAAACCAAAAAACCTGATGTAATGCAAAAAAGTGCTGCATACATATCACTCAACGGATAAATAATCAGTCCATAAAAGAAAAACAAAATGAGAAAAACCGTGAATATATTTCTCACTATTACTGATAACGCTCCATCCGCATTGTCTCTCCTCATTCCAAATATCATGCCGCAAAAATTCAAATATACAGTAAGCAATACTGCCAAAACAACAGAGCTCACAAAATATATAGAATTGTTAATTTTAAAAATTTTGTCCAAGCAACTACAAAATCCTAAATATGTCGGAAAAACAAACCCCCGAAAGTCATTCGCTATTGCTGATATTGAAAAATGTCCATCCGAGAATAAACTGCCCCCTATTGAGTAATATTGCCCCACATCATAATAGTATTGATCGACTCCTATACCACACGCCTTTTGCAGAATAAATAAAATTACTGCTAAAATCAAAAAATTCATACCGTTAGACAATATTCTTTTTTTCATCATATCCATCTCATTTCCTATAATTATTCAAACTACTGCCCTTAGTCCGTTCAACTTTTCACCATCAATCCGTCTTTCCATTCACTACTCAAAACATTTGTTGAAACAGATACCTGTCTTTATTTCGGCGAATCTTTCTCCTCACACTTTTGTATACATCAAAATGCCAATCTTTGCAAAAAACTGAGGTTTAATTTTTATTGTATAGCTTGTACATATTCCTCATTAAAAATATAACTAGCACTGGAAGAAGAATCATCGCCGGAAAAACAGTAATTCGCATTAGCCACACATTTTTTAATAATTGTGGGAATATTTCAAACAAAACATCTCTTACGAGTAAATGATACATAAAAATATAGATCGTATTACATCCCACAAAAGCCAAGAATTGCAGTATCACTTGTATCCATTTCCATTCTATTAGCTCTAACAGCGAAAAAAATGAATACAGCAAAAAAAGTGTTATTATCGCAAATACGATAAGGCATATACTTGGTGGATTAAATCCCTCTCCCCAGTATTTCGAGACCATGTTGTCAAACGGTAATTTTCCTTGTGTCATCATAATTAGCCAAAAAATCCATCCCGATAGTGTGAATAAAAATATACCAATCCTCACCTTGGAACTTGCATTAAATCTCTTCAATGAAACAAGCATAATTCCTAAATAATAAAGCAGCAAATACGTTCCGCCAAATAGAAATTGCCCGCCTCCATGAACAGGAAGAATGTATGTATAACGGATGCAAATAGTGCTTACCCCACATAATACAAGCAAGGTCAGCAATTGCAAAAACACTTTACATTTATATCGATTACAAAAAACACACCATTTAATTAACACTGGCGAAATGATAGTTAATTGGATAAAAAACACATAAAAATAAAACGGTCCTTGTATCGAAAAATTCTTTAGGTATAATACATATGTACTCCAATCAAAAAAACGATTGTACCAAAGTAATAGAATAAGCGTGCCAATTGCATACTGAGCCAACAATTTCCCCGCCCGTTTCAAATAGTGACCATATGTGCATCCCTTCTTTTCAGCACTTATATAACTTGATATTCCTGATAACAACACGAATAAACTAACTGAAAAATAAGATGCCGACGATATATATGGATTCTTATACAATAAGCCATTATTGTGATCCACTACCACAGCCATAATTGCAATTAGCTTTGCACAATCAATCCACTTAATACGTCTGTCTGTCTGTCTGTCTGTCTGTCTGTCTGTCTGTCTGTCTGTCTGTCTGTCTGTCTGTCTGTCTGTCTGTCTGTAAATTCTGTTGCTTATTTCATCCATTGTCAACCCCCGATAGCACTTGTCATAAAACTTTTTCTATCAAATCTTATTTTCATAATATATAGAAATGAAATTCTCTTCTCCTACAGTCCGTTCATACATACATTGAAGCTATTATTTTTACGCTCAGTTATGAGTGACCATCAAAAACAGCCTTTCCTCTTATCCCGATCCTACACTCAGAATCGGTTCATACAATCTATTACATACTCCTGTTCCTCATCTGTCATCCCATTGTACAATGGAATAGATAAGACCGTTTCCGCATATTCCTCCGTAATCGGTAAACTTCCTTTACCAACTTTCAGATATTGATATGCCTCGGATAAATGAGGTGGAATTGGATAATGAATTATTGTGCCAATTTCTTTTTCAGTTAAGTAATCCATCAACTCCTGCCGGCGATATGTACGAATCACAAATTGATGCCAAATATGTGTTGAACCTTCTCTTATTTTTGGCAAAATAATATTTTGATTTTTTAAATCAACTAAATATCTTTCACAAATTTTTCTTTTCTCCGCTTCAAGTTCAGCCATATGAGATAAACGCACTCTGAGTAACCCCGCCTGCATTTCGTCCAATCGTGAATTCGTACCCACCACACGATTATAATATCGTTTTTCACTTCCGTAATTTCTAAACACCCTTACATCATCTGCAAGCTTCGCATCATTTGTTACAATTGCACCTGCATCACCAAAAGCACCCAGATTCTTAGAAGGATAAAAAGAAAAACACCCAATATCACCAAAGGTTCCTGTCATTTGACCATCAAAGCAAGCACCATGAGACTGTGCACAATCTTCCACAACTCGTAAATTGTATCTTTCGGCAATGTCCATAATTGAACCCATATTAGATGCCTGCCCATAAAGATGAACAACCAAAATTGCCTTCGTTTTGTCCGTTATCTTTTCTTCAATTTGAGAAGCATCCATATTATAATACTCGTCCGGTTCCACAAACACCGGTGTGGCACCGTTAATGGTAATTCCCATCACACTTGCAATATAAGTGTTTCCCTGTACAATTACCTCATCTCCGCATCCTATACCGAGAACACGAAAGGCAATCCATAAGGCATCCAAACCACTTGCAAGTCCTACACAATAATTTGAACCGGTATACCGGGCAAATTCTTCTTCAAAGCTACTAACCTCTTTCCCGAGCACATACCAGCCGGATCTCAAGATATCCCTTGCTTTTTTTTCAAATTCTTCCTGATACAAATAGAATCCTCTGTCAAGTCTGTTAGGCATGATTTTCATGTCTGATCTCCTTTGTGTTCTACATCATGTACAATTCGTGCTGGAATTCCCATGACAACTTTATTGGGTGGAACATTTTTCGTCACAAGAGCACTAGCACCAACTATTGCATTTTCACCAATTTCCACTCCTGGCAAAATATTAGCTGCTGCACCAATCGTTACATAATCACAGATTTTAGCACCTTGCACATGTGCCTCATCATATTCTTCTCTTCCCATAGTATTATCATTTGCTGTAGCAACCTGCAAACTTATGAATACATGATTTCCAATACTCATATTGCCTGTAATGTGTGTATTATCCATTATTTTTGTGTCATTGCCGATCGTAGTATTATAATTTACACTCACATTCCTACTAATAATACAATTATTTCCAGTTCGACACTCTTCCCTAATAGAGCAAAAATCCCCAAGTAAATTTCGA
>CAZRVL010000092.1:0-603 GCA_964603455.1 uncultured Lachnospiraceae bacterium | reverse complement strand
CAATTATTGTTCCTGCATACAATACAACGCTGGGACACAAAATACAATTTTCTCCTATTATCAAATTGTCATATTGAGTTTTTAGTTTTCTAGATGTTATTCCGGGCGATGTCGGAAGTTTTCCCAAAACACAATGTGGAAAAATTTCAGTTCCTTTTTTTATAATTGTCCCCGGATAAATTACTACAAAATCATGTATAATCACATCCTTTTCTACTACCACATCATCATAAATAACCGCTGTTTTTGCAATAATTGCTTTATCACTAATATTTCTCATTATTATACCTCTCTTATAGGTGCTTTCACTATCGCGTAACCTTCAATAACTTTTTCGCCTCTTTGATTTTGCACATTCGTATCTAATTTCAATATTCGTTTTTCTTCATTGATCACCTCTATAATCTCAACATTTGCAGTTAATGTATCACCGATCTTTACTGGCAACAAAAATTTAGAATCCTGCTCCATATAAATCGTTCCTTCACCGGGCAATTTCATACCAATCGTAGTAGAAATCAATCCAGTAACTAAAATACCATGTACTACTCTCTCTCCAAAAATCGCATTTTTTGCCGCAACTGCATTTACATGTGCCGAATT
>CAZRVL010000091.1:0-7951 GCA_964603455.1 uncultured Lachnospiraceae bacterium | reverse complement strand
ACTGTCGCATTTAGCTCATGCTTTTTTTCGTAGTTCGAAAGCTCAACGAGCGGAGTGTTGCCGATGAGTTCGGTGACGTTTTTGTAAATGTTCATGATGATTCATCCTTTCTTATTCGGGCAGGTCATTATCCTATTTGCCTACCTTGTTGGTAGGTATATTATAGCACAACCTGAAGGATTTGTCAAGGGGTTTTAAAAATTTTTTTCGCACAGCACAAAAAAATAATGCCCGGCATACCGCCGAGCATTTGATGACATATGTTGCACTATTGCTGTACGAGCATATTATAATGTCGATGACACTGCTTCGAACGCATATTCAACTTTCGGTTCGAACCCTCACCAACGATATAAGCTCATTTGCCGAGCATATCGCAAATCATTTTGCAACACTCGTTGCATTATTCCTTTTCCTCCGAGTCAAGCTCATTTGCTTTGCTCTCGTTCCGACTCGAATCGACTATCGACTCGCCTAAGATATACGCTACCAAAACTCCGCCTGCCGTGATTATCGCGCTGACCTGCGATATTGTTCCCTCATCGGCTCTGAATGCCACGAGAAGTGCCGAGACGAAGCCGGCTGCCGCTGCCCAGAATTTGCGGCTCGAAAGCTTTTGTTTCCAGTCTATCTTCATGATACATAACATTCCTTTCAAAAAATTCCACGATAGATAACATATGTTATATATTCGTTTGATTTAGTTACATCAGTTACATAACATAAGTTATTTTATTCTTACCCAGCTGTTTATCTCGCCGAGCAACAGCTTATCCTCGCGAACGAGCTTTATCGTGAAGCTCTTTCCGACAAGCCTTTTCGGTATCGCTCTGCCGTTCGAATACACATCTCCGCGCTTTATCGTGTACATACCACCGACCGAATATCCGCTTGCTGCTTCAAGCTCGAAATATCCGATATTCAGATCGCATTTCCCGACACCCTCGGCATTCCCCAGACCGTACTGCCATATCTTTAGCCGTTCGAGCTTCATCGGCTCTGAAACGTTCCAATGCGCGAGCCATATATCGACCTTCGGCAGTTCTCCGAAGCGGTATTTTATGAAGTTCGGATTCGTGTAGAGCATCGGTCTGAAGCCGTGCTGTTCGACCCTTTCGATAAACGTTCCAACGACCTCGCCAAGCTCTGCCTTCGACAGACCGTCAAGATAGCGGCTCTCGACATCGACCGCCGCCCAAAGCTCCATCACCTGCTTTTTCGAGCCTATGACCTCACAGAAATAATCGGCTTCGTATATAGCTTCGGCGCGGTCAACTGCCGTGAGATAGTGGTAACAGCCGAACGGTATGCCGCGTATCTGAGCCGAATCGGCGTTCCTTTGAAACCGCGTGTCGGTGAACGCACGAAGTCCTTCGGTCGCTTTCGTCTCGCCGCGCCCCTGGCTCGCTTTGAGCATTACGAAATCGGTCTCGACACGGCTCCAGTCGATGTCCCCCTGCAAGGTCGATACATCTATTCCCTTCTTCATCCGTCATCCCTCCTTTCTTTATAAACATTATATCATATGCCGACACTTCACCGCACGTCATGAATGCTCAGTCTGTATCGGTATTATAAACAAAAATACCCGAACGTTTCCGTTCGAGCATTGTATAATATTCTTTCGCAACATACGTTGCACAACATATGTATCATATGAGCAGTCCTACGACGAGACCGACCGCAAAGGCGATAACACCGACCGCAATGAGCAGCTTTTTTGAATTTTCGTCCTTCGGCTGCACCTCGGACTTTGCGGACTCTGCCTGAGTCTTCAAGGCTTCGCTGTCCTGTGTATCCTTCACGGCTTTGTCCTGCGAATTTACACGGCTCTCGATATTCGCAGTATCATCGTTCTCCGTCTCGTTCAGCACAGCCACGAGCCGCGCCATCGGCACTCTGCGCTTTGACACAATGAACCGCTTTGCACGCTCCTCACGCTCTGCAAAGTCCTTCTCAGCCCAGTCTACATACTCCTTCGACACAGAATATTCCTTTCCGCCATCGACAAGGCAGAGAGTCTTGAATGCCGATATGTCAAGCTCAAGGTCACTGTCGGCTATGATGAGTCTGATGTTGTTCGACTGAGCAGCAAGTTCCTTTATCCTGTCGGGACGAAGATAGGTCGCAAAGCCTATCTGCTTTCGTATTCCGCACGGAAGGAGCGAAACTATGTCAATGAGCATTTCCCTCGCCGCCGAATTGAAATCGGCTGACCTTCCGAGCTTCACAACGACCGTCTTTCCCTCGCATATCTGCTCGACCGCATAGACCGCCGAGCTCCGCGCATTGCTTTTCGGCACGAAGCTCTCATCGTATTCGAATATCTTGTAAAATTCCTCTGTCGGCTCGCTCTTGTCGAACACCGCCGTCATTTGTTCAGCTTTGCAGAACTTTGATGTGAATATCCTGCCAAAGCAGTCCTCGCCCAACGACTTGTAGTCCTCGATGTAGAAATGCGAATACCGAAATTCCCGTCCACCGTCATAGAATCCGCATTCTCCCCAGACCGACACGGCTTCGCCGCCCGATACGGTCAGCGGACAGTAGAAGAACGACACCGGCGGTATCCTGTGGCTGTAATATCCCTCGCCGCGCTCTATCGACAGGAAATTGTCGCGCACCTTCGAGACAAGCTCATTTGCGTTCGCAAGGCGCAGAGCCGACATCAGTCTGTCGGTATCTCGTGAGATCTCGCGCCTTTCGCAGTCGTGGCTGTCGCGTCCGAGCATACAGTAATATTTGTTCGTCATGATTGTCCCTTTCTCTTGACCGTGCCGAGCAGCTTGTTTACTCCGGCTTCGAAGCCTACCTTGCCGAAAAGTCCCATCAGCATCCTCGAACCGCTGTTCTCGGAGTATTCGTCAGTCCACCTGTCAAGCTCGCTCGGATTGTTGAATAGCGAACATGCCGCCGCCGCAAGCCTCGGCTTCGCGGTCTTCGATTCCTCACGCGACCATCTGTCGCCGCTCTTCAATGTGTAATCCCTGAGCTTCGTGACTCCGCTGCGCTCATCGAACTCGGTGTAGAATATCCGTCTCGCTCCACAGACCCTCATCAACCATTCGAGTATTATGCTTATGTTCATCGGCGAAGGCTCGTCTGCAAAGTCCTCGACCTCGAATATCCTTCCGCTGCCCTTGTTGAGCCTTGTCGGGTCGTTCGGTATCAGACGTATGTCCGAGAGCTTTTTGAGTCCGAGCTTTGCGTCATCCTTCGAGGGGTCGAATATATATTCCCTGCCGTTTTCGGTCTGTCTCATGACATAATACTGCCCTGCGATATTCTTCGGGACACGATAATCCTCGCGGTATTCGTCCGGACTTACATAATATCTTCCGTCACTCGTCAAATATATCGACAGACTTCCGTATATCTCGCGCAGCCGTGATAATCCCGGCATATCGCGCTCGTCAGGCATCGGTGCGCAGCCGTATGCCGAGGTGACTGCCGCCGCAGTGTATGCACGTTCTCGGACATTTGTAAAGAATGACGGATAGTTCTCCATCACGAGCTTTCCGCTCTTTTCGAAGAAGCTCTCGAACCTCGCCTGAGCTTCGTCCTCGCTCTCGATATTGTCGAGGTCGTAGCATTCGAAATCGGGCGCGTCACAGTCGCATTTCGTCATCGTGAGCAGCACCGGCGCGGCATAGCCGGTAACTCCGGCACGCAGATAATCTATAAAATCTCCGACCGACTGCGCCGCAAGTCCCTTTCCGGAGTAGACCGCATTCTTCGGGTCGAGACAGAGCACATAGCATTTGCAGCCGCGAATCAGCCTGAAATAATTTCCGGCAACATTGCGGTAGAATTTTCCGGTCGAAAGGTCAAAGCATTCGCCCGAAATGTCAACGAGAGTGATGAGCTTGTCTCCCATAACGACTGTGGCATTGAAGCTGTTGCGCCCCTCAAGCTCGGTCTTCGGCAGCTCATGATTCGATTCGTATGCCTTGAGGCAGGCATGGACTTCGCTTGAATTGTCGCCGTCAATTAGCCTTGACGTTTCGAGCAGCTTCGAGAGTATCGCGGTTATCAAACAGGTCTTGCCCGAACCGGCAGCACCGATAAAGCCGATGGTCATATGCTCGTTCTGCCAAGCCGCTTCGGGAACGGTCGCACCGGTCGGTCTGCGGCGGCTCTTGTAGCAGCCGGGGTCTCCGCATATCACCTGTACCTTCGGGAACTGCTCCTCATTCTCGCCTATTCTGTAGCTGTAGCCGAGCCTTGTGCCGGGCTGACCGAGGGCTGAGAGATTCACCTTTATCCGAAATTCAAACACACGCGGACGGTATTCCGAGTCGAAGAACAGGCTCTCGAACACACGACTCAGCTCCTCAACGCGGTCGTTTCCGAGGTCTCCGACAAGCTCAGCCGAGTCGAACATACACATATTGAGAAGTCCTTCGACACGTTCATCGACATCACCGTCTCTTTTCGCCGCAAGATATTTGCTCATGGCTTCTGAGGTGAGTTCACGAAGCTCTGGTCTCGAAAGCCTTTCGGACACCGCCGAGATAAGCTCGTCAAAACCGAGCCTCAGCTTCATAAAGCTCTTTCCGTCACTCGATGGGTCATCGACCAAGCGTTTCAGCTCGTCTGTCGTGAAATATGCAGGCACGCTCCGCCGTTCGTCCGAAGCAAGCCCCAAGACCTCGCAAAGGTCAAAAAGTATCGGTGCATATTCGTCTCCACAAACATTATCATGGGTCAGCTTTCGTCCGCAGCGGAGACAATTGTATTCATACATTCTGCTTTTTCCTTTCCTAATTTCGATTCGTTACCGTGACCTTTATGTCGCCGTAGACCAACGTTATGCTCTCGCCCGAGCCGAGTCTGAGCTTCTTCGGGAGCTTCTTTTCGACGACCTCACCGTTTATCTCAATGCCATCGGCAGAGAGGTCTTTGAGAGTCACCTTCCTGCCGAATATCAGATGTCCGACTATCCGTCCGCGCTCCTTAGGCATATCCTTGTCTTCTATGCCCTTCACACGATTTCGTATGAATTTCGACATTTCGAGCGACCAGAGCCTTACACGTCTGTTGTTGAGCTTTTCGTTCAGGTCAAGCTCCTCTTCGCCCCTACGTGCCGAAGCCACGCGGAGATAGCCTATGTTGCTCTCACGGCGGACTATCACAGCCGAAAGTATCAATACGACAACTATTATCCCGACCGTGATGACGAAACGCTTTAGGTTCAGTGTCCACCATTCGTCTATCACGAGTTTATATTCTACACTTATAGATTCGTCCGAGCTGTCGGTGACGGTCAGCGTGAGCCTTTCGGACGAAGCTGCGCTCGGCTCTATGCTGAGAACAGAGCCGTCAAGGACTGCAAGCTCTGAAGCTCCTTCGAGCGTGTAAACGAGTTCAAGTCCCTCGGGGTCGCTGAAATGTTCGTCAAGGTCGAAGCTGACGGCTTCGTCTGCGTATTCGGCAAAGAACATGAACGCAGGTTTGTCTATGATGAAATGCGGTATCTCAAGCTCGGCGGTCTTCACAGGCTTTTCGTTCGTTATCTCAACGACACAGGTGAGCGGCACTTTGACATCTCCGTCATCGAACATGAACACAAATTCCTTCTTCGCCGAGCGTTCACCGGCTTCTATGAGTATAGTCTTATCATCCTCAGAAAGCGTCCATTTCGGCGAATCTCCGACATTCGTCACATCGAATATATCTCCGTCCTCGTCACTTATGACCTCGGAAAGCTCAAGCTCATAGACCGAGCCGACAGGAAGCTTCACCTCAAAGCTATCGCTCGAAAGCACCGGCGCGTGATTCGTCACGACAAGGCTCAAGCCGTCTGTCTCGCCGTCCGCAAATTCAAGCACTATCTTTATCGCTTCTGCGCGGTTTATCCGCCACTCAGCCGTCAAAGCTCCGTTAGTAACCTCGAAGGGTATGTCAAGTAATCTCATCGAACCGCGCTCGACATAGAGCTTTGCGTCCTCCAAAAGACGGCTGTTTAATATCTTCCTGCCGTCCGAACCGATAAGCTCTGCGGATATTTTGATACTGTCACTCTTGTTCACACGCGCATTATCATCCTCGCTCCAGACGACCCTCCGCTCGAAAGCATCGGTGCATTCGACCTTTTTCTCGGCACTGTAGCTGCTGCCCTGTGCCGCCTTCGACTTCACATCGACAAGAAAGCTGTATTCGCCCTTTTTGCCCATCGTCACATCGGCATAGTATCCTCTGTCGGCACTCATCGGAATGTCCGACTCGATGACCCTTCCGTCACACATCACGGTCAGGAAAGCTTCGCCTTCACCATACAATTCGTCCGCTTCGAGCTTTCCCGATACACCGACAAGCTTCGCGCTCACCCTGACTATCTCGTCAGAATACACATTATCCTCAGCTTCGACTGTCAGCTCGTAGTCTCTGACCTCGACCTCTCCCGAAACCTCTTTGCCGCCGAGCGAAGCCGTCAGAATGTATCTTCCGGGGGCTTCGAAGCTGTACTGTGCAACATATCCGACCTCGCCCAAAGCGGCTTCGAGCTTTTCGCCGTTCACGCTCATGCTCACGTCATTCTCCGCGAAATATCCATGAGTCGGAACATACGAAAGGTCGTTCGGGTCACTGAGATATGCCGTGATGTTCACGACCTCGTTTCGGGTGATGACACTACCGCTGTCGAGCGATATTGTCGGCAGAAGCCCTTCCTCGACCACAGCCTTGACCATGCTTCCGCTGCCGAGCGTGATGTTCAACTTTTCTGAATTAGCATTTATCCTGAACACGTCATCGGTGAAATAAATCTTGTCGCTCTCGCCCTTTTTGTAGCTCTTTCCGTTCACCGTAACTCGGTCAACCCCATCGATAACTATGCTCACCTGTGAAGTGAGTTCAGACAGACTAAACGATAAGCCATCGACCAACTCGCCGCCCGAAAGGTCGGCATAGATTTCAGCGACCGACTCCTTGAAGTCCTGCGGAGTCGAAATTATCCGACTCAGACCGCCCGTCTCGGACGCAAGCTCGGACATCAGCTTTCGCGGTGTGCTTGTCGAATTGTTCCTGCCGTCACAGTTCAGTTCGAGCGTGTAGAGCTTGATGCCCTTTTCCTTTGCGAACGAAAGTCCCTCATCGAGCAGCTCGCGGTTGGTCTTCTTCCACTCCACGCCGTCAGTCGAATCGAAGCCGTTGAGTATCCCGTCCGAAATTATCACGACCGCCGCCTCGTCCGAATCCGCCACGAGGTCGAGTGCCGCCATAAGTCCGCCGCCGAGATAGTTGTTTCCGTGCGTGTAGCGTTCCTCGTATATGCGTTCGGAGAGGACGGACTTGAACTCCTCGACCGCCGAATGCGAATCGAGCGCGGTCATATCATATGCCCGACAAATCCTCGTCAGAGCATAGCTGCCCATATCGTCTTTGAGCTGTGAAAGCTCGTCCGAGCCAAAGGAATACCCGACATTCCAGGTGTTTCCGTAGAACACCGCGCCGACCCTGTAGGAATTGAGCGGCAAAAGGTCTGCAAAGGTATTCAGCGCATTTTCGCAGTCCTTGGCGATACCCTCGTCAAAAAGTGTTCCCGATGAATCGACCAGAAAAACAATATCCGTCCTGTCCTCGGGAATAAAATATGTACTGTCCTCAGCCGCCGCGACACCGAGCGCGAAGGTCAGGCAGAGGACAAAAGCCATCAGCATATATATCTTCTTCATCATTACGTCCCTTTTCTACATAATATAATTATATTATAGCATTTTCGAGCAGATTTGTCAATAGATGAGACCGATTCATACGGCGAGTTACGATTTAATTTACAAGTGAATGCGGCGGCGGTAAAAAAAAATCTCAAAAATCCAAAAATATTTTTGAAAAACCCCTTGACAAATGAATTGAAATGTGATATAATATTATACGTTGATTGAGCCGCGAAAAATATGTACCCGTAGCTCAGTTGGATAGAGCAACTGCCTTCTAAGCAGTAGGTCGA
>CAZRVL010000090.1:3037-8034 GCA_964603455.1 uncultured Lachnospiraceae bacterium | reverse complement strand
ATAAGGAGATTCGTAAATATCGAGGTTGTATTTAATTTCTTTTTACTCGTTTTTTTGATTTTCTACATATATTATAGCACATTTCCGACCGAATGTCAAGAAAAATCTCCGCTTTTTCGGAGATTTTTCTTTTATTTTGTCAGTCGTTGATGAGCTTTTCGGCTGCTGCAATCTTCACGCAGAGACAGAGCACTTCGCAGGCTTTTTTCAGTTCATCCGAACTCGGGAATGTCGGAGCTATGCGGAGGTTCGTGTCGTTCGGGTCGATGCCGTATGGGAAGGTTGCGCCGACCTGCGTCAGCGTCAGACCTACATTTTTACAAAGTTCAAATACGCGCTTTGCCGTGCCGGGAAGGACGTTCAGGCTGATGAAATAGCCGCCCTTCGGCTTTGTCCAATTCGCAATGCCCTTGTCGGCAAGCTCATTGTCGAACGCATTCATCACAGTCTCGAATTTCGGACGGATTATCGAGGCGTGCAGCTTCATGTGGTGGCGAACACCGTCAGCATTTTCGAAATACTTTACGTGGCGAAGCATATTGAGCTTATCCGCGCCGATCGTTTGAATCGTCATGATCGACTTGATCTGCTTGAGGTTTTCCGCGCTTGCCGCCATGATTGCGACACCCGAACCGGGGAAACTGATTTTCGAGGTCGATGCGAAGTAGAAAATTCGATCCTCAGTGCCATTTTTCTTCGCTTCAGCGAAAATGTCGAGCAGTTCGTCACCGTCATCGACCAGATCGTGAACGGCGTATGCGTTGTCCCACATGATCCTGAAGTCCTTTGCGGCGGTCTTCATAGCTGCGAAACGGCGGACTGTCTCGTCCGAATAGGTCGTGCCCTCCGGATTCGAGTACTTCGGAACGCACCAAATTCCTTTTATCGAGTCATCGGACGAAACTAATTTCTCGACAACATCCATATCCGGGCCGTTCGGGGTCATTGGAACAGGAATAAGTTCGAAACCAAGGCTCTCGGTTATGGCAAAGTGACGGTCATAACCCGGCGCAGGACATAGAAATTTTCTGTTTTGCACAGCGCACCACGGCTTTTCACTTCCGACAACGCCGTAGAGCATTGCACGTGCGATGGTGTCATACATCATGTTCAGGCTTGAATTTCCGCCGACCAAAATATTTTCGGCAGGAATGCCGTAGACCTCCGAAAACAGTTTTTTTGCCTCAGGCAGACCGTCAAGCAGTCCGTAATTTCGGCAATCCAGCCCGTTTTCGGCGATGCAGTCAGCGCCTTCGCCGAGAATCCCAAGCATTTCCTCGGTAATATCGAGCTGTTCTCTATTCGGTTTTCCACGCGACATATCGAGCTTCAAACCCATTTCCTTAAAATTCGAATACTGAGCTTCGAGCTCCGCGAGCTCTGCCTTCAGTGCGGATTTTGTATAAGATGAATATTCCATGTTAAGAATTCTCCTTTTAGTAAAGCAAATGCAACTCGCGACTTCGAGAATTGCAATTTTCGAACTTTTATACTTATATTATACCATATTTTGAAGGAAAATGCAATGGGAAACTGCAAAAAATCTATTTATTTACAATTTGTCTCATATGTTAGAATCATTGTACTCACAGAATATGCGTTGTGCAACATCAACAAATTAATATCTTTTCCAAATTCATTTCGCGTTCCGATACGAAATTTCGTAAAATCCGACGGCAAAATTCGCTTGACAAATCGTTTATATTGAGTTATAATATTATCCAGTAAATGTAATTTTATTACATTTACTTACATTTTATTACAGAAAAAGGAAAGCTGAGGCGCAAACTGCGTATGAGTTATACGCGATATTTTTTAGTTCCGAATTATTACACAAAATTTTCCTGCAAATGCGGAGACTGCCGCTCGACCTGTTGCGGCGGCTGGGGTATCCCGATCTCGATGGAAGAATATTTCAGCTTGATCGGGCGCGATTGTTCTCCCGAACTGAGGCATCGTCTCGACACCGCATTCCACCTCGCCGATGACCGTTCGCCCGAGCATTATGCGATGGTCACGCCGCGATTCGACGGCGGATGTCGCCTTCAAGCCGAAAACGGACTTTGTATGCTCCAGCGTGAGTGCGGCGGGGATGCGATCCCAACGGTCTGCCGCTATTATCCGCGTGCGCCGCGTTTGAATCCCTTCCCCGAATGTTGCACATCGGCTTCTTGCGAAAAAACGCTCGAATTACTTTTCGAAAATAATGATCCGGTCGAATTTGTTTCGGCTGAATTGACCTTCAATTTGCCTGAACCCGCTCCGACCGACATATCGACCGATGACTACATCACGACAAGGCTCGAAGCCTTCGCTATCCTCGGTGATCGAAGCACAAATTTTGAAGCGCGTGTTTTGCGCCTTGCACAGCGGCTATATAATAAGGAAGATTTTTGTCCGAAATCGAGCGGAAAAGTCGATTTTTTGCCGATAGTACTTGACTTTTTGAGCGGTTTGGAGCGCACGAGCATGACTATTCAGGCTATACTTCCCGAAATTCGCGAATTTTATTCGAGCGAACACGGCACAGGATCGCTTTCGACAATAGTAGATGATCTCGATGTGAAGCTTGAAAAGCTGTTCGTAAACAATTTATTCTATAAATCATTCCCCAATTCGTTCGTTTCCAGTGAAAATCATCTCGCCGAAGAAGCTATGGCGATCTGCATGGCTGCCGCGGTCACGAAGGTTGCAGCGGCAGCATATTTGTCGGCACATAACGATGAAGCTTCTCGCAAAACGGCATTCATCGACATAATCGCGCAGGTATTT
Source organism: uncultured Lachnospiraceae bacterium (assembly GCA_964603455.1). GTDB lineage: Bacteria > Bacillota > Clostridia > Oscillospirales > CAG-272 > Flemingiibacterium. The sequence continues at coordinate 5,262 of CAZRVL010000090.1, read as the reverse complement.
CGCGTTATCGAGCATTCGCGATTTGACGAATGTGCCGTCGCGTTTCTGCGTAAGATCGGCGCGGTTTCGCTCAATGACCTCGAAAAGTTGCTGAATATTTAAAATATTCGCCCAAAAAATCGAAATATATTTGTTGACTTTTTTGCGGCTGTGTGCTATAATATATATGAATACTTTTTGGTCGCAAAGGAGAATTAAAAATGCGTACACCTCAAAAATATCTCGAGCGCGATATAATTTACCAGATAAATTTACGCGCTTTCACAAACGAAGGAACTCTGAATGCCGCCGCAAAAATGCTCGGTCATATTCGTCAATTCGCCGACATCGTTTACCTCTGCCCCTGTTTTGTGCAGGATCCTGACGCTGATATTGCAGGTTGGTCTGATCGTTCTCGCAAATCTGAGCTTCAGAATCCCGCAAACCCCTATCGTATCAGCGATTATTACAACGTTGACCCCGAATACGGCACTAATGAGGATCTGAAAAACTTCATTTCCGCAGCGCATGAGCTTGGACTCAAGGTCATTCTCGACCTCGTTTACTTCCACTGCGGTCCCAATTCGGTATTTCTCGCAGAGCACCCCGAATTTATTGTGAGAAATGCCGATGGAACGCCGGATCTCGGTGTTTGGAGATTCCCGAAGCTGAATTATGCTGTGCCGGAACTTCGCGAATACATGATGCAGAACATGGAGCTTTATGTTCGTGATTACGGAGTCGATGGCTACAGATGCGATGTAGGCGATAACGTTCCGCTCGATTTCTGGGCTGAGGCTCGCGAGCGCATTGAATCGCTGAATCCAGACTTGATGATGCTCAATGAAGGCACAAGATCCGATTACATAAACGTTTTCGACCTGAACTATAGCTGGGATCTGTTACGTCAAAACGTTGAGGGCGTAATCAAAGGCGAAAAAAATTCAGCGGATTTTGCAAATTCGATCACAAAATTCAGCCAAGAACACCTTCAGGGCAGCTATCAGTCTATGATCTGTCTCGACAATCACGATTCTGTAAACGATGATTATTACAACAGAATTGAATCGCGCATAGGTTCTGAGGCAATGGACGCGGCTTTTGTCATAAATTATCTGCTTCCGAATGTTCCGTTCGTATATTGCGGAACCGAAATTTGCGACACGAACCGCCATTCGATCTGGGGAAATCGCTTCCACAGCGCAAATCTCACAATAGATTGGCAGAATTTGGCTCTTCCGGAGGCACAGCGCAGACTTACTCTGCTCAAAAAGCTGTATGCACTTCGTCACGGACTTCCCGAACTCGGACTTTCGCAGAAGCTTGATTTCGTTGAGACCGACAATGACAAGGTAGTTGCATTCGTTCGTCAAAATGACGAAAGCCGTCTCGCAGTCGTTGTCAACTTCTCTTCCGAAAAGGTTCGCGTATCGGCGAATGTCGGCGCAGTCGATCTTGAGCCTTGGGTCGTAAACGGCGCAGCGATCTCTCTCGCAGGAACTGAGGGCAAACTCAGCGCTGTAATCAAACCGTTCGGCTATGCCGTTGTTGAGCTTCACTAAAACAAATAAAAAATGAGCCTTTGATAAGGCTCATTTTTGTATTGTTATGATAAATCCATCGACATTGTTTCCGGAAATTTCATATGGGATGTACTTCGGAACAGGAACTTCGGTCGTTTCTCCGGTCGCCGCTACAAAATAAATCTCCCAGGATTTTCCTTCGTCATCGGTGATCTCCAGATGCTTTCCATCGAACGGATATTTTCTCAATTCGTCAATATATTCTTCAAAGCACAAATTGTTCACACTTATGTAATATGCGTGCGGCTTTCCGACATATCTATAGTGCCAGTCCTCGTAACCGATCTTAGTTATATCGGTCTTGTCGGACGGATAACGAAGAATGAATCCGAATTTATGCGCATTCGATGCCATCCATGCGGTGTAATCGGGGTTGTCCGTGAAGGTCATCGATTCATTTTTGTCAGTATATATCGTCAAATCGACAGCAAGTCCGGTGTGATGCTCACTGAATCCTGGCATTGCAACGAAAAGCGATGCATACTCTTCACTATATTGATCGACTCGTTGCTGATATATCTCTTCCTGCTCAGTCTGAGTTCGATAAGAGCTGTTGACAAGTATATCGTGTTTTCCGGTTTCGGTGTCGAATGCCAGCATCATTTCGTTGAACTTATCGAGTGCGGTCTTATCAAACGAGACAAGTGTATCACGCACTTTATA
>CAZRVL010000090.1:0-3027 GCA_964603455.1 uncultured Lachnospiraceae bacterium | reverse complement strand
GAGGTATTTTTGTTACCGTAAAATGTCTTGATTGTAAAATTACTGCTTTCGAATACGAATGCGTTCTGATAGTTTACCAGTATCTGGTATCCGGAATGAAGATCATCGAGTCCCAATGATTTATACTCATAATTATCATTGAGTGCGGTGGTCTGAGGTTCTGTGACCGGCGGTTCGGTCGTAACAAATTCAGTCGTCGATTCCGCTAATGTCGTTTCGGTATCGGTCGTGTCATCCGAGCCAAATGCACCCGTCGAGCATCTTGTGACAAATATCAGTAGCGAGATCAGGAGCATCGCGAATATTATCGCCGTCAAAACCACCAATGCCGCCGCTTTTCGCGCAGCTCTCCGCGAACGGTGTTTGACCGGCGGAAATCTGTCATATGTATCGGAATACGGAATGTTCTGCCTGTTTTGCGGATAATTTCTCGGGATTTGCTGATTATTTCGATTTGGATAAGGCTGATTTTGTCTTGGCTGGCGATTCTGACCGTTTGGAATGTTTGAGTTTCCGCGCCGATTGTTCGGGTTATTGTTCAAAGCTGACCGCCTTTCTAAAAAAGCAGGAATCGTTGACGATCCCTGCTGATCTTAAAAATTAGTTCAGGAAAGCATCCTTGCGAGAAAGATTGAGTCTACCCTTTTCGTCAGTTCCAAGGAACTTGACGCGCATCTCGTCTCCGACTTCGCAGACATCTTCGACCTTTTCAACACGTCGGTTTTCAAGCTTCGAAATGTGAACGAGTCCTTCCTTGCCGGGAGCGATCTCGACAAATGCGCCAATCGGGATTATTCTTGTAACCTTTCCATCGTATATCTCACCGGGGATCGGCTCGAAAACTATGCCTTCGATGATCTTCTTTGCCGCATACGCCGCATCCGAATTTATCGCCGAGATGAATATATCACCGGTCTCCTCGATGTCGATCTTCGCGCCGGTGTCGGCAGTGATCTTCTGAATGACCTTTCCGCCGGTTCCGATAACATCGCGAATCTTTTCGGGATTGATCTTCATGCTGAGCATCTTCGGAGCATACTTCGAGACCTCTGGACGTGCCTCTGGGATGGCTTTGAGAATGATGTCATCAATTATATAATCGCGTCCTCTGTGAGTTACGGCGAGTGCTTCCTTGATTATTTCAGGAGTCAGACCATCGATCTTGAGATCCATCTGAATCGATGTTATACCCTTGTGAGTTCCGGCTACCTTGAAGTCCATATCGCCATAGAAATCTTCGAGACCCTGAATGTCGATCATTGTTGTCCAGGTTCCGTCCTCAGCGGTGATCAGACCGCAGGAAATTCCAGCAACCGGAGCGGTTATCGGCACACCTGCATCCATGAGAGCGAGGGTCGAGCCGCAGACAGATGCCTGAGAAGTCGAACCGTTGGAGGAAACGACCTCGGAAACGAGACGGATAGCATAAGGAAATTCCTCAACCGGCGGAAGTACCGGTACGAGCGAACGCTCTGCAAGTGCGCCGTGACCGATCTCGCGGCGACCTGCACCACGAGAAGCCTTTGCTTCACCTGTCGAATATCCGGGCATATTGTAGTGGTGCATATAACGCTTCGATTCCTCTTCATCGATTCCGTCAAGCAGCTGTGCGTCCGAGATCGGGCCGAGGGTAGCTATAGTCATGACCTGAGTCTGACCGCGGGTGAAGACTGCCGAGCCGTGTGTTCTCGGAAGAAGTCCGACCTCTGCTGCGAGCGGACGGATTTCGTCCATGCGGCGACCGTCAACGCGCTTGCCCTCTTCGAGCAGCCAACGGCGGACGATCTTCTTCTGGATCTTGTAGATGAGTTCGGGATAAACGACCTCAAGGTCGGGATACTCCTCGCCAAATGTAGCCATGATAGCGTCCTGTATCGGGAGCATACGCTCATCGCGAACGTTCTTGTCATCGGTGTCGAGGGCGTTCATAACGTCCTTCTCGCAGAATGCGAAGATCTTCTCGAACATATCGTGATCGAGTTCGCCGGATTCGTAAGTGAACTTCGGCTTTCCGATCTCTGCAACGATGGAATCTATGAACTTAATGAGACGCTTGATCTCCTCATGAGCGATCATGATAGCTTCGAACATCTGCGAATCCGATACCTGGTTTGCGCCGGCTTCGATCATTACGACCTTTTTCGCGGATGCGGCAACGGTGAGCTGGAGATCGGAATTTGCGCGCTGCTCTGCATCGGGGTTGATGACGTATTCGCCGTCAACGAGTCCCATGAAAACGCCGCCGATCGGACCATTCCACGGAATATCGGAAATAGAAAGAGCGATGGATGCACCGATCATCGCGGTGATCTCGGGCGAGCAGTCGTGATCGACCGAAAGAACGGTCAGAGAGCGGTGTACATCGGTTCTGAGATCCTTCGGGAAAAGCGGACGGATCGGACGGTCGATGACACGCGAGGTAAGAATAGCCTTTTCGGAGGGCTTGCCTTCGCGCTTCAAATAGCCGCCGGGGATCTTTCCGACTGCATACATTTTTTCTTCAAAATCTACAGAAAGCGGCAGAAAATCTATGCCATCACGCGGCTTTGCGGATGCGGTGGCGCAGGCAAGAATGACGGTATCGCCATAGCGAACGAGGCAGGAGCCGTTTGCGAGTCCTGCGAGCTTTCCGGTCTCAACGACCAGAGGACGACCTGCGAAGCTGTAGTTAAATACTTTGTAATTTTCGAACATTTGCGTTCCTCCTTAAAAATTTACATTTTGTCAAAAAACGCAAACGTTTGGTTAAGCACTTACAAACGCCCCCGAAGTCTCGGAAAAATTTGTAAATGCTGACCCATCGCAGCTGTTTTCTGACGATTTTCGTCATCGGACGGGGTATGATCCCGTCCGATGACGACCAGATCTTGAAAATCGTGGCAGAATTACTTTCTGAGACCGAGCTTTTCAACGATTGCGCGGTAACGAGTGATGTCCTTCTTCTGGAGGTAGCCAAGAAGATTTCTTCTGTGACCGACCATCTTGAGAAGTCCGCGACGGCTGTGGTGATCCTTCGGGTTGTTCTTA
>CAZRVL010000089.1:0-8122 GCA_964603455.1 uncultured Lachnospiraceae bacterium | reverse complement strand
ATTTCAGGCTGCCATCAAGATGGTATTGATATATACCGCCCAAAGTGTCGCAGCCCGAAATATAAATATCAAAGTGCTGTCTGGGTGTCATTCGGGTCACCGTTTCGAGCGAGATCGTATTCCTTCGACCAGTCGAGATCGCGGTATTCTTCACCACGCGGATCTTCCTTGATGAACTTTACGAGCAGGTCGAGCATTTCCTCGGTCCAGGTATTTCTGTCGATCTGAGCGGTCGTGAAGACGTTCTGAGTGATCATTTCGAAGCCGAAAATGTCCTTTACATGGGTCTTTGCCGCTCCGTCAACGACTTCGGGAACGAGGTGAGCCGGGATGAAGAGCACGCCTCCGCCCGCACCGAAAACGATGTCGCCGGGCAGAACTATCGCGTTTCCGAGACGAGTCGGAGTGTTGAAGCCGGTCATCAAAAAGTCGCGTATCGGGGTCGGATCGATGCCACGGTAGTAGACCTGAACGCCATCGACAGCCTTCATCTGTTCAACGTCGCGAACGCCGCCCCAGATGACTGCGCCGCCGGTCTTTGTCTTTGTTGCAACTGCTGTAGTAAGGTTGCCGCCGAGGAAGGTTCCCTTGTATATTTTGTCATACATATCGACTACAAGAACGTCACCCTCAACGAGCGAATCAACGACCCACTGGTTGTAATTTCCCTTGCGATTCTCCTTCATTCCGATCTCGAACATGACCTCATGAAGATCGGGACGGGTAGGTGCGAAGGTCGCAGTGACGGCGCGTCCGATGAGCTTTCTTCCGTCATCATGCAACGTGTGAAGTCTTCCTTCGAACTGAGATTCGTAGCCTTGCACAAAAATCGGCTTCCAAACCTCTTCAAGAGTCATGCCCTTGAGAGCCTCAAGATACTTGTCCGGAACACGCGGACGACCGTCCTCGAAGCGTTCGCCCTTCCACTGGGGAGTGAGCGCGATGATGTCTTCTCTTACGTTAAAATTCATAATTTTGCCTCCGATTTGAAATAAATTCTTACAAAATATATTGTACTACATACAGACAAAAAAGTCAATAGTTGCGCGTTTTTGACGGATATAGTTAAAGAATTAACGATTCCAAAAGTGCTTCAAAGCGACCGACAGCGACCGCACATCGCCGATAAAATTCGCATCGCGCCAGTGCGGCGGAAACAGGCTCGTGTACTTTGGAGTCGCGAAGCGGTCATCGATCAAAATGACTGCTCCGCGGTCGGTCTCGGTTCGAATTACGCGCCCGGCAGCCTGTAACACTTTGTTCATACCTGGATAAGTATACGCATAATCAAAACCGGATTCTCCCGATTCGTCATAATGAGCCGAAATAATGTTTGATTCATTGTTCAACTGTGCCAATCCGACACCGACTATCACCGCGCCGATCAGCCGCTCGCCAACGAGATCGATTCCCTCGCTGAATATGCCGCCGAGCACCGCGAACGCAAGCATAGACCTGTCATTTTCACGAATATCAAAGCATTTCAGAAACGAATCTCTGTCGGATTCCAACATATCCGAACGCTGAACCAAGCATTTCGTATCGCGATTTATCTCACGAAAAGCGTTCAAAGTCTCGCGCATGAGCTTGTAGGACGGAAAAAACGCGATGTAATTCCCTGCTTTCGACCGAACTACCGCGTCGAGGATCTGCGCCGAATAAAAAATGGTGTCGTTCCTGTCTTGAAATCGCGTTGAGACCTTTTCCATGACCCCAACGAAAAGATTTTCACGCGGAAACGGCGAATTTAATTCCAAAGTCACGGTTTTTTCGCCGCCGCCCAAAATTTTCGAAAAATAGTCTATCGGTGTCAAAGTTGCCGAGAAAAATAACGCGGAACGCCCCTTTTCGAGCCGATTTGAGAGCAATTTTGACGGGTCGATGCAGAGGATTTTCACGCGCACGGACTCCTCGGATGCCTCAGTATAATTTACAAAGCAGTCATCAAATTCGGCGAGTTTGTACATATAATCCATCGCACAAAATCTGCAATCGACCACTTCATTCGCGAACGGCGCATCGTGATTTACCCTGAGCCATTCGGTCGAAGCCGAAACAAAATATTCAACTGCCGCTCCAAAAGCCTCATATTCGGCTTTGGATAAGTCGAAATTTGGAGTGTCGAAATTTGCCGCAGCACGCCTTTTTAAGGCTAAAAACGCCTTACAGATCCCTTTTACAGCCAAAAAGAACGGATCTTCTTCCGAAACACGCTTCAAAAGTCTGAAAAACCACACAAAACTCAGCTCGGACGAATACATCTCACGCGCACGTTCCGCCAAATTGTGTGCCTCATCTATAAGGAAGATATTTTCGTCAGGCTTGCAATTCTCGTCAAAAAAACGTTTTATCGAAACCCTCGGATCGAAAAGATAATTATAGTCGCAAATTATTATATCCGACCAGAGCGCAAGGTCGAGCGACAGCTCATACGGGCAAACTTTGTACTCCTTTGCATAGGTTTCTATGAGCGATTCATCGAATGTCTCAAAATTGTTAAGCATATCCAATAGCACGCTATTTATCCGCGAAAAGTGTCCGTCAGAATATTCGCAAAGCATACTGTCACAGGTTTTTACGGCTTCTTTGCAGAGACAACACTTCTCTTTTGCGGTCAAAATCAGCATTCGCGCCCGAAGTCCGTTTTTTCGAAGCAATTCAACTGCATTTGCTGCGGCATTTTTGAGCGTTGTCTTTGATGTAAAATAAAATATCCGCTTTCCGAGACCTTTTCCGAGCGCGAGAAATGACGGATAGATCGCTGACATTGTTTTGCCGATTCCTGTCGGAGCTTCGACAAAAAGCCGCTCATGATTTCGTATCGCACGGTATGTCGCACGTATCATATCGTCCTGCCCGTTCCGTAGATTTCGATAAGGAAATACTAAATTTTTCGCGCTCGTTTGTAGCTCATCGACAAAATTTTGCCGCAAAATATACCATTTTCGATATTCGAGCAGCAATTCTTCAACCCGCGATCTAAGCTCATCTATCGTGTGTTCCTCGTAAAAATAAACCATATCCTCAGTCTCAAGATTCGCATAGGTCAGCCGAGTTCGCATAAAATCGAGATTTTTGTCGAGCGCGAAGATATAGGCATAGCATTCCGCCTGCGCACGGTGCGCCGGATAGTCCTTTTCGTTCAAAAAACGCAGCGGTATCGTTGTTGTTTTGATCTCATCGACCGTGAAACTGTCCAGCTCGTCCAAAATTCCGTCTGCGCGTCCCGAAAGCTCGAAAAGCGTCCCATCGACCTTGAAAATCCTTCGGAGCGTGACCTCTTTGACATACCCTGCCCCCGCTCGGCTTTGAATTATGTTGTGAAGGCGCGTGCCCTCGATCATCCGTTTCGTTCCTGCCCACGAATCGAGACTGCCGGCACGGCATATAAAGTCGCAAAGCTCGCGAACTTTGACGTGTATGATCTCGTCGGAATTTTGACTTTGTATAACATCCATAGAATAATTTATAAGCCTTTCATGAAATTCATGATAAAAATGTATTGAAAAAATCGTTTGTTCGTGATATAATAGTTGTGCTCCAATCGAATAGTCCGGGGTGCTGAATCGACATTTGTCGTGACGGCTGAGACAGGCTTTGCCTGAACCCGAGAACCTGTACGGGTAATTCCGGCGTAGGAAGAAATTGATTCGGCGTTTTGCACAAAACTCTGACCGAAGTACTCCGCGGTGATTATTCGCGGAGTAATATTTTTATTTCGGAGGAGTTTATGAAAAACTCAAAGCTTCACATCATGGTCGAATGTGCGATCCTCATCGCGCTTTCGTTCGTACTCAGCCTGTTCAAAATATTTGAACTTCCGTTCGGCGGCTCGATCACGCCGCTTTCTATGCTTCCGGTCTGCCTGATCGGGTTTCTTTACGGCGCGAAATGGAGCTTCGGCTCGGCATTTGTCTATTCGCTTTTGCAGCTCTTTACAAGCTCGGTGTTTTCGTGGGGACTTTCGCCGCTCGTGCTGATCGTCTGCATACTTGCCGACTACATAATCGCCTTTACTGCGCTCGGAATAACCGGATTTTTCCATAAAAAGGGAAATTTTGGCATAATTTGCGGTATTTCCTGCGCGATGCTGCTGCGTTTTGTCTGCCACTATATTTCGGGAGTAACGATCTGGGCATCGTCTGCGCCGCCGGAACTTGATCCGTTTGTCTATTCCCTGCTCTACAACGGTGCATTTATGCTGCCCGAATGTGTTTTCACACTGATCGGAACGATCACAATATGTAACATTCCGACATTCAAACGCATGATAAACTCCTAAAAATCTATGTTTTACACAAAAAGAGAGACGCTAAGTCTCTCTTTTGCTTTAACTTGCGTTTGCTCTCAAGTCCTCGCCCTGCTCCTCCATCGCGTTGAAAACGCGGAGCAGATAGTAGACTCCTTCGGGATAGAACTCGTCAACCGTAGAAAGTCCTGTTACCTTTATGCGAACCGGGTGAGGCGAAGCCGTGATCACGGCGGTTCGTCTGCAAAGTTCGTGCCAGAATGTGCGGTCGGAGAGTCCGATCGCGCCGGCTCCCATGCCGAATGCACGGGCGAGAATGCGGAAAAATCCTGATTTTGTGGTACAATTTGTAAAGTTAGCTATATAAACTTTTGTGGTTTGATTCTGAACTGCCGTCATGATCTTCATCCTTTCTTTAACGCGAACGTTTTGATGTATATATGATACCATAATTTCGCAAAAAAGTCAATGCCGTGTCTGATTTTGTAGGAATTTTGTTATCTTGGCGACAGGAAAATGTAATTTTTCGAGCTTTGAAATTTTCCTTCCTTATTATATATATAATACAGCGCATGAGTCGCGGCACAAAGTTACATATTTTTCATATTTTCGTCATCATGCACAAAAAATGAGTGCAAATTTCTACGCCAAAAAAGCTTACAAATATCGAGATTTTTTTGTGGTGTACATATTTAGGACATATTTCTGTATTATAATATAGTTATCACAGCGAAACGCGAATGCTCGGTGTGAAATCAAAAAGACCGGATGTGATATTTTGGGAGAATTTTTAGTCGATTGCTTTGAAAACTTCAAAATGGCTTTCAAAAGCGTCAAATTTAACTGGAAACAGTACATCAGCTTCGTTGCGGCTCTGTTTTTGATCCAGAGCTTTTTCGGAATGCTAACGGTTTCCAGCGACCTTAACACGGCGATAACCGAGGACATAATTTATGATGAATACGATTATGACATCGTTCTGCTCGATCTGAACTATTATCAGTCGATATTTTTGCAGAATGACGAGCTTCGCGTGTTCGCCAGCGACCATATATACGACATTGTTAGAATAGTTGACCGCTATCACGCAGCGGATGATACCACTACATATGACGTGTATCTCGATTTTGTCGGAGTGGATTCGGACCATGATTTTAAACAATTTAAGAACAAATACATACCGTATCTGCAATCCTACGCAAAATCCGGCGAAACTTTGAAATATAATTACTCGGAAATTTACAAATTAGACACATACAAACTCACAACGATGATCAGCTACATAGCATTCGCAGCGATAATGACCCTCGTTTCAATTTTGTTGATCACATCGATCTATCGTATACGTGTCAATCATTATAAATTTCAGTACGGAATCTACATGAGCTTTGGTGCAGATTACCGACAGCTCTGCAAAACTTCGTTCTGGGAAATGATGGTGGTCTCGCTGATGACCTTCATCCCGTCGCAGATTTTTTCGACAGGAATAATTTGGCTCATCTACAGCGGCGAAGGCTTCGAATTTGGCTATAATTGGCTCGCGCTTTTGAAAGTTTTCATCATTAATATAATAATCGTCGCGGTCTCGGTCTGCTTCCCGATGTGGCGCGTCTCACGTGGACAGGTCACAGACCTCATCGTGACCGAGGACAACTCGAACCTCGTCACTTCCCCGCGCCGTTCGTTCGACTTCTACAAACTGAAATTTCCGCGGAAATATGAATTTGCGTCGATGTGGCGTTTCAGAAAATATCTCGCCGTGATGGTCTTGACGGCGGTCGGCTTCTCGTCGGTCTTCGTCAGCGGATTTTATGTGGCGGATATGTACGCCTACATCCGCGATTATTCGAAGGCACAGTTCACGGCAACGATCTCGACCTCATCGATCTGGTCGGACGAAATCCCGACAGACCTCGCGGCTATCGAGGGAATCGACCAAGTTTCGGCATATGCGACAGTTGATGCGCTCGGCTATCGTTCGCATACGCTGATAACGGCATCGGCAATGCTGCCCGGAGCGGAATTTGTCGTGCCGGAAAACGACCCCGATTTCCGTGCAACGAGCGATGTGAACTATTATTTGACCGATAAATCGTTGATAGATACTCTCACAAGTGAACTTTACGATTATAAAGTAAAAGGCGATCCATACGAAATATTGACCGATGAAACGGCAGTTATCGTGTCGAACTATATGGGCAACAAAAAAGTGTGCAATTATAAGGTCGGCGACATAATAAAAGTAGGTGCATTTGCCGGTCAAAAACGTGCGATAGACATGAATCTTGAGGGCAAGAACCGACTTCGCCAGGAGCTTCAATTCTACAACATGGATTATATCGAGCTGCACGTTTGCGCAGTCATTGATGGAATGTCAACGCTCGAAGGCAGTCCGATCTACGTCTCGCCGACAGTCTACGGCAAAATTGTGCATGATGACGAAGCAGTTCCTACAACTATAGAAATGTACATTGACCGCGACCTCGGAACGACCGAAACAAAGGCGATATTCGACCGTATCCGCGCATACACATCGTTCTACAACGGTAAGATACTTCTGGCAGACAACCATGTAAATTCGAATTACCTCATCACACGTTCGATGAACTACTATGCACTGATAATCGCAATCTCGTTCTTGGTTTTGGCAATTTCGCCGCTTATCTGGTTCTTCTCGCAGACGTTGTTTGTGAAAAAGAGAGAAAAAGAGTTTTCGGTATTGCTTTGGCTCGGTACGATAAAGGACGATGTAAAGCGTCTGTCGCGCCAAAACGGACTCACGCTTGCGGGAATTTCGATGGTCTCCTGCCTGCTGTTGTCGTGGTTGATGATAACGCTCATCCAACTCGCAGTTACGAGAATACCGCCCGCGCTCTACGGCGGTACGACCTCGTACTATTACGCAGTCCATATTCCGGTCATCGCACAGGTATTCAGCGTCGTGATGTCCCTGCTCTGCGGATATTTCTCGTCAATGCTTCCGCTCAAGGGCTTCTTCAAACGCTTCTCTGTAACAGAAAATTCAAAAGAATATACAGGCGATGAATAATTATATTCATCTGTAATACACAAATTGAAAATACCAATGTGCAAAATGCACATTGGTAAACCGAATGATCGAAAGGAATACCAAAAAATGGGAGTTATACTCAGCTGTGAATCAGTAATCAAGCAATATCGGCAGTACGATACGGTCGTCACGGCGGTGAACCGCGCAAATCTGACCGTCAAGGATAAGGAATTTGTCGCAATAATCGGCGCATCGGGTTCAGGAAAATCGACACTTTTGCAGATATGCGCAGGACTTGACGTTCCGAACTCCGGACACGTATTCATCCGCGGACATGACATTACGCAAATGCCGCCGGATGATCTGTCGCGTTTTCGCGGAAGCTACACCGGATTCATATTTCAGAAACATAATCTGATACCGCAGTTCACTGCGCTCGAAAATATTTTGATACCAACGGTCATGTGCAACAAACCCGACTACAGCTATGAAGAAAATCTTAAGAAATTAGTCGAAACGCTTAGGATCGGTGATCGTTTGCACCATCTGCCGTCGGAGCTTTCGGGCGGACAGCAGCAGCGTGTCGCGATAGCGCGTGCGCTGATAAACCGCCCGTCAGTGGTTTTCGCCGATGAACCGACCGGAAACCTCGACAGATCGAACGCCGATGAAGTACTTTCGTTGCTTTTGAAGACGAAGGAACTGCTCGGAGTCACGATAATCATGGTCACGCACGATCTGTCTATTGCCGCGCATGCCGACCGCGTGTATGTCATGGAGAACGGAATCCTCGAACCTTTGACAAATTATGTAAAAGGTGAACCGATCGTGTGGAATTGGTGAACCAAATTCAAACAAAAATG
>CAZRVL010000088.1:0-8343 GCA_964603455.1 uncultured Lachnospiraceae bacterium | reverse complement strand
TTCAGGTTCTAGTGAGGGCAACTTCATGCAGGTTCAATTCCTGTTACCTGCACCATATAGCAAAAAAGTCCTGTATTTGCAGGACTTTTTCTTTTCCCTCGGAGAGGGCTTCACTCGTTAGATCTTTCTCACTGTTCGCGTGATCTAATGCGTATAAAAATTGTTTTTTACTTGACAAATCTCATCACCTGTGATATAATATTACTATATAAAAATATTTTTTTGGAGACACACAAATGAAAACTACTCCCGTTAAAGGCACTGCCGATTATCTTCCGTCCGAGACCGCTGTACGTGATTATTTACAGCAGACTATCGTTTCGACCTACCGCTCCTGCGGCTTCGAACGCATAACGACTCCGATAATCGAAGACATCGAAAATCTCGACAAGTCGGACGGCGGCGAAAATTTAAATCTGATATTCAAAATAATGAAGCGCGGCGAAAAGCTTGATGAGGCTATCGCTTCCGGCAACCCCGGCGAGATCGCCGACATGGGTCTCAGATACGACCTGACTCTCCCGCTCACACGCTACTATGCAAACAACCGTGCGAAGCTCGCAAATCCCTTCAAGGTCATTCAGACCGATCGCGTCTACCGTGCGGAACGTCCGCAGAAGGGAAGAATGCGCGAATTTGTACAGTGCGATATTGATATTATCGGCAGCAGCTCCTGGACTGCCGAGGTCGAACTCATCTCCACGACCGCGAAGGCTCTGCACAACATCGGTTTTGACAATTTCAATATCCGCATAAACGACCGCCGTCTGCTCAAGGCTATAATCATGTCGGCAGGCTTTGAGGAGTCGGACTGCGATTCGGTCTGCATTTCGCTCGACAAGCTCGACAAGATAGATGTAGAGGGCGTTAAGAATGAACTGCTCGAAAAGGGCTTCGCGGCTGAAAAGGTCGATACGCTGATGAATGCGCTGTCGAAATCGCCCTTCACGCTCGATGATGCCGAAGAGCTTTGTGGCAAACTTGAATGTGTTGAAAATCTCAGAAAAATAATGGAAAATGCGAATGCCTTTGCCGATGGCTACAGCGTAATATACGACATGACTCTGGTTCGCGGTCAGGGCTATTACACCGGCACTGTATTCGAGATCACAAGCCCCGAATTCCGCGGTGCTATCGGCGGCGGCGGACGATATGACAATCTTATCGGAAAGTTCATCGGTGAAAGCATTCCGGCGGTCGGCTTTTCGATAGGCTTCGAGCGTATAGCTTCGATACTTTTGGAGAAAAACTATCAGATTCCGACGAGCCGCAAAAAATTAGCCGTAATATATAATGAAGAAAATTTCGGCGAGGCGTTGAAGCGTGCAGACGAGCTCCGCGCAGAATATGATGTTGCGATGTACGAAGCTCCGAAGAAGCTCGGCAAGCTCTTCTCGAAGCTCGAAGAGAGCGGCTTTGTCGGCGCGGCTGTGATGGGTCAGGAAGAAATAAAGTTCTTTAACTGATGTTTTGATATAATTTAATAAGTCAACGGTGGACATTCAGATCATGCCCACCGTGTTTTTATGCTTATGAGATAACTAAATATACCTGCGAAATTTACAATTCGCGCATTGCATATCTCATTTCGCTGTGCTATAATAATTATATAACACAATAAAAGGAGAATACTATGCTTGAAACCAAAAGATTGCTGCTCAGAAGCTGGATGACATCCGATGCCGAAGCTCTGTACGAGCAGGCTAAAGATCCCGCCGTAGGTCCAATAGCCGGCTGGCCGCCGCATAGCTCCGTGCAGGAGAGCCTTGATGTGATAAAAAATGTCCTTAACGGCAGAGAATGCTTCGCTATCTGCGAAAAAGGCAGTGATAAGCCTATCGGATGTATAGAGCTCAGGCTGAACGGTCACACCGATATGACTGATAAAGACGATGAATGCGAGTTGGGCTATTGGCTCGGCAAGAGTTTCTGGGGCAGAGGATATATGCCCGAAGCCGCGAGGGAGATGCTTCGACACGCATTTGATGAGCTTGATATGTCTGTTGTCTGGTGCGGCTATTACGATGGAAACGAAAGATCGAAAAGAGTCCAGGAAAAGGTCGGCTTTGTCTATCATCATACCTGCGATGATGTTCCTGTACCGCTGATGAATGAGATCAGGGTCGGACACACAAATATCATGACAAAGGAGCATTGGGAGCGTATAAACGCGAGTGAATAAAATGAAAATCAAAATGATCGACAGCCATATGCACATACCTCAGTGGCTGAGAAATGACGGCAAAAGTGCATTCGAGGTCATCGAGGACTACCGCCGTGAGAACAATATTACGTTTGTAGATAATATGTGCTGTACGAGCAACGGCGATCTCTGGGGTGGCTTTGAAGCGGATCAGAGCATTTTGGGCGCGATAGCCAAGCTCGAAAATCCAAACGTTTTCGTCCACGGCTGTCTCTATATCCCGAATGACGCGACTGAATCAAAAAAATACAGCTTCACCGATCAGTTAGATGAACTGATGGAGCTCGGAATGGACGGCATAAAAATATGTGACTTCAAACCCGATGCCTATAAGCGACTCAATGTGGAGCAAAATCTTGAGGAATACGAAAAATATATCTCCTGCTGTGAGAAATATAACATACATATGTGTTGGCATATCGCCGACCCGGATTTTTTCTGGGACGGCTCGGTAGTTCCTGAGGAGATAAAAAGGGCAAACTGGTTCTACGGTGACGGAACGTACCCATCATACGAAAAACTCATCGCATATGCCTGCGAAATGCTCGATAAGCACCCGAAGCTCAGAGTTCAATTGGCACACGCATTCTTCAAGTCGAACGAACCGAGCGAAATCGAAGCTATTTTGGAAAAATATCCAAACGTTACGATAGATTTAGCTCCCGGCGGAGAGATGTTCGATGGCTTTAGAACGCATTACGACAGCTGGTTTAAAATATTCAGAAGATATTCGGATAGATTTCTCTACGCCACCGATGCGTCAACGACATATTCGACTGAGGGAATGACAGGCATAGCACAAAAAGTTCTGCGTTTTTTGAGCACAGATGACATTTTCGCGTACTCCGATAAAAGCACTGCACACGGAATAAAGCTTGAACGTGAACATTTAGAGAACATTCTATATAAAAATCATGAAAGAACAGTCGGCAGATCACCGCGCCAAATAAACAGATCTGCGCTGAAAAAATACATCGACCGCTATCTGAAGCTCATGCCGCCGTCCGAGAACAGACGAATGATCGAGGAATATTACAGAAAAGATCTGCTTTAAAGGAGTCTTCCATGTCAACAATTACCATCAGCGGTGAAAACCGCTCCGAAAATTGCACGAAGCACCGAAAAGCCTGTCGCGGAATAGTTTTGGAGAACGGAAATATCCTGCTGACATATGAGGTCAATGCCGATCAGTGGTCTGTCCCCGGCGGCGGTTTGGAAGGGACTGAGAGCGAGGCAGAATGCTGTGCCAGAGAGCTTGCCGAGGAGACCGGAGTTCGCGTGAAGCCTGTAAAAAAATTCCTGACCGTAAACGAATATTACGAGGAATATCTCTATGAAAGCTGCTATTTTATCTGCGAAGCCATAGGTACTGTAAGCAGGAGTCTTACCGAACGCGAAAAAGCAACCGGGCTTGAACCGCGGTGGATACGGCTCGAAGCTGCGGTCGAGATATTCTCAAAGCACCAAAGCTATTCGGAAAACGAGGAAAAGCGCGGCATTTATCTGCGCGAATACCGTGCGCTGTGCGAATATTTGAATTTGCTGAGTAAATAAAAGGGAAGTGCATAAATTGCGTCAGTACACATGGGATGAATACTACGAAAAATTTTACGACTGGTCGGAAAGCACTCAGATACGAAACCTTTCCGCGTTGTCTTCGCTCGGTTCAGCCGATGAAGTCGGCGAGATAATAATCGAGCTGCAAGCCGACAAAAATGCCGCCGACCGTCTGCTGAAAAGAGCGAACGAAGCAAAATTGGCATTCTCCGGCTCTGATATTATCGAGTTTGTGAATATAAACGATAAAAAGCTTGCGGTCGAAGCCCTCAGAAATTCGGCAGAACGCCTGACGACCGATGATCTCGAATACATCTGCGGCGAGATAGATGATGACATAATAATCGAAATATGCGAAAAAATGCACCTTGAACTGCCCGAAGAGCTACGCGAGACCGATGAAGACGAGGATATATTGCGCGATAATGATGATATATGCGATGATCTGCCGCAAAAGTCATTTGACGTATTTAGAATAGTTGCCGCGATAATTGCCGTACTCTTCAAAATCTTGGGAGCTTTGTTCACTGCGATAGCCGCACTATTCGGCGCGATAGGAAGCTTCGAAAAGCACGAACACAACGGCAAATGCAACGGCGATTGTGCAAATTGCCCACCGCATTACGGTTACCGATACGGACGTTGGTACTACGGTCATGATCATGTACACGGTTGTGAATTTGGCGGAAATCGCGGCAGCGGAAAGATGGATTAAATGAACAACGAACTCAACTCTGCGATCTCCGAAATGACAGCCCATATCGCCGCGATCCTCGAACCGAACGAACCGTCGATATACCTGTACGGCTCGGTGACGCTCGACGATTTCAAGCTCGGCTGGAGCGATGTCGATATTCTGACCCTGACAAAGCTTCAGATCACCGAAGCTCAGGCTGAAAAGCTGCTCTGCCTTCGTCAGGAAATGCTGAAATTCGAGCAGAAAAACGAATACTATCGCTCATTCGAAGGCGGTATGCTCACGCTCGATGCCTTTTGTAAAAAACAGACTGATAGGGTAGTCTACTGGGGCACGAGCGGACAACGTATCGCAGAAAGCTATAGATTCGACAGCTTCTGCATGACTGAATTGCTTGAAAACGGCATTCTGCTATACGGTAGCGACATCAGGCAAAAGCTTACTCTCCCTACATATAGCGAGCTTTGCGCCGACATCGAACGACATCTCGAAACTGTAAGAAAATATGCGAGGACTGCCGACCGCAGTATCTACTCCTTCGGGTGGCTTTTAGACATAGCGCGCTGTATCTATACGCTTCGCACAGGAAGGATAATCGCAAAGACCAAAGCCGCCGAATGGGCAATTGAAAACGACCTCTGTCCGAGCTCCGATGCGCTTAAGACCGCATTGCAGGTCAGGATCGCGCCGAAAAAATATAAAAATGACGAAGAAATGCTGAACTGTACCGCGTCACTTGCTGTGCCTATTCAGTCCTTCGCTGATGTGCTCGAAAAAGAACTTAGACGCTGAGACCGCAAAACTATTGTACAAAATGCTGAAAATATTTATTGACATCTTTACCTCACCTATCATTCTGATACCAACGCTGATAATAGCACTTTTCACGATTATCAAGCATCGCCACTATAGAAAGAGCGCATACTACCGCGTGACGAAAAATCCATATTCGGCAGTTCGACGCGATGCCGGGAAATACGGCGAATATCTGACCTATAAATACCTCAGAAAATTTGAAAAAAGAGGTGCGAGATTCCTTTTTAACCTGTATATCCCGAAGAAAAACGGCGAAACGAGCGAGATCGATATGCTGATGATAAATCAGAAGGGCATATTCGTTTTCGAAAGCAAAAATTACAGCGGTTGGATATTCGGAAACGAATCGCGCCGAACCTGGTATCAGACCCTTCCGAATGAAAACGGACGGAGCCAAAGCAAAAAGTTTTACAACCCAATAATGCAAAATCATTCACACATTATATATCTTTCATCTGTTATTGGAAGGGACATTCCGACATATTCAATAATAGTTTTTTCCGAACGCTGTACCTTGAAGCGCATACAGCTGAACAGCAACAATGTAAAAGTGGTAACTCGCGATAGAATTAAGCCTGTAATATTAAATATTTGTAAACATTCTTATGATGTGCTGGGTGAGGAGAGTATAGATGAGCTTTATGAAGAATTGTACCCATACACTCAGGTCGATAAACACGTGAAGTCGCGGCACAACAGATATGTTAGAAATGTAAACAGATAAAACCGGCTGTACGAATACAACCGGTTTTATTTATGTAAAATCAACTATCAGAGACAATTTTCCTCAATGAAATCAGCGACAGCGGTCGGATTTTCGAGCGAATGGGGGTGATGATCACAGCCCGGCTTGATTATTGTTTCGAGCTTTCCGCCAGCCGCTTTGAATCTCTCGGCGAATATTTTTCCGTTTTTATCATACGGAACTACTCGGTCGGAATCTCCGGCGACTATTATGACCGGAATTTTTGCAACATCGGCAGCTTTGTCTATCGGATTTTTTGCAAAGTCCTTGAGCGTTTCGGGAGTGAGCTTGTACCAGTCAAGGCATTCCTTTGCCTCGCGGCATTCGAGGTTCGAGCAGGGCCATGAGCGTATGTCACAGACCGGCGCATCGAGATAAAGTCCGCTGACACGTTCGCCGTACTTTGCGGCATAATTCACCGCATAAAGTCCTCCGCGACTGAATCCAAAGAGAACGGCTTGTTCATTAAGCCCAAATGTCTGGCATATAAAATCCTGAAATTCGTGGAACATTTCAAGCGATTCGTCACAGCCGTACATATCGCTCGCTCTGTGATAGCAGAGATGCCATCCGCGCTTGAGCATTTCTATGTCTACCGAATCGAAACCGCCGAAAAATTCCGTGCGCCAGCAGACTGGATTTCCGGGAAGCGGATTCTTCGGGCGAACGACAAGGCTCTCGCGCCCGTTCAGAAGAAAGTTTATGCGCTCGCATCCGGCATAAGTGGATTTTGATACAAATTCGTAAGTCATGGTGTCCTCCATAAAAATTGATTTTTTGTACTATTGTACTATTTAAATATTGCACACGATAAATGATGATCGGTCTCGAACGGCTCAGACGTGAAATCGAGCCGAACGGTAAAAACATTCAAAATATGAAAGGATTTCTTCTCATAAGTTCATCCGCTCGCCGATCAGATTCGTCATCGCTCGACAATGCCCACAGAGCTTCGGCACGAAAATTCGCTTCAAACTGCTTTTTCGCAGACTCTGACATTTTTCGGTAATTCGCAGATTTCGTCAAAATGCACAAATCGCATTTCTTGCGCCGCTCGGCTAAAAAATCGCATCCGCGCCGATTTGCCGCCAAAAGCTGCGTGTATTCGGGCATTTCCTCGTAGTCTCTCGCCGAAAATCCGCACATCGCACCGAAGATGGCACGCTTTATGCGCGAAGCTGAGAATCTCCGTTCGACAGATGAATCAACTATTTTTTCAACACCGAAGTTCGACATTGCAGCGCGGTGAAGCTTATTTTCAATACCACCTGACACTTCGATTCCATCCATATTCTGGTAATTGAATCTTAGATATGCTGTCACGACCGAATCGAGATTTTCGATGCGGTGTATTTTTGCGCTTTTTAAGATCTCAGCTGCCGCTATCGGCATTAGATCATCCGCTGAAATTTCGCTGTAAAGCTGCTGCCGTATCGTTGAAGCTGACGAAAATTTTTCTGTATTCGACAAAAATTTACCGTCCGGATTGTACTTTTCGCCGACACGCTTTATACATATCGGTTCGGTCTTGCTTTCGCCGAGTACACGGAGATATTCAATTGCCAAAATATCATTCGAACCGCGCCACATCGGGGCAGAGAAGAGCTGGCGATATATTTTTTCACGCAAAGCGTTTGTGGAAAGTGCCGAATTTTCTTCGCGTGCCTTTGCGAAATTCTCCTTGAAAATGGAAGAATTGAGATTTTCTGCTATTTTTTGCAGCTCGGAAAGCTCGGATTCGCCGCCGAATACCAGATGATCGACACCTATCCGCTTTGCCAGTGAGACCCCGGCATTCGCGAAAAATTCCGCGCCCGACATACTCCACGGAGCTGGAAGCTCAAGCACAAGATCGGCATATCCGCTGTCATGTATATCGCAAAAAGTTTCGATTTTATCGGTATTCTTGCCACCGCCGACTGCCGCCGCGGCACGCATGAATTTGTCGAATACCGCCGGCTCACCGCGCTGTGTGAATGCCCCAGACATTATTGATACTACAATTGTATCTTCGCCGAGCCTTCGCCGCAGTTCTTTGATTTGGTAATTATGACCAAAGTGAAATGGATTATATTCACAAATAATCGCCGCTGTTTTCATTATTTTTTGTAATTTCCTTAAAAAATACGTTTTTCCTCTTGCTTTTATCGAAGTTTTGGTATATAATATAAGTACCGTATTATTATAACACATTCTGCTTTAGAAGTCAATATCCGGAGGAAAAATTCATGAAAGTTTTAGTTGTAAACGCAGGCTCGTCCTCGCTCAAATATCAGCTTTTCGACACCACTACATTTGACATAGTGGCGAAGGGCATCTGCGAGC
>CAZRVL010000087.1:0-8350 GCA_964603455.1 uncultured Lachnospiraceae bacterium | reverse complement strand
GCGCCCTTACCCGGCTTAACGTGCTGGAATTCGATTACCTGAAGCACCTGTCCGTCCATGTCAAAAGTGATACCGTTTTTAAAATCTCCGGCTACTACCATAATTAATAATTCCTCCAAAAATCCTGCCGAAATCCTAAACAAAATAGGTACAGCATTAGTACATATATTATACACCATTTTTAGGAAAATTGCAAGGGGTTTTCGATAAAAAAAACGATTTTACAAATGATTCATATTTTCGCGCGCTGCCGCAGGACTCTGCATGAAAAGTTTACACAAACCTCTTGCAAAATCCGCGATTTTGTGCTATAATAATATAGATACTCAAAAAAGCGCATAGCCGCGCTGCGGAGGTTCAAATGAAAAAAGTACTTAAAACGATCCTTATCGTGCTGGCTGCATTGGCTGCCGTGGCTTTCATGGCACTTGCGGTAAATTTTGTATTTTCGCTCAAAGAACCGGAAAATCAGCAAAAATTCTCTGAATTTATCAATGATCTTGGGATTTTCGGCATGGCGTTAATGCTACTTGTACAAATTTTGCAGATAGTCATAGCGGTCATTCCGGGTGAACCTATCGAGCTTTTGATGGGGCTGATGTACGGAACGATCGGCGGTCTCGCGCTTACGCTTTCCGGGATCGTAATTGGTACGACAATTGTGTATTACCTTGTTAAAAAACTCGGTGAGCCTTTCGCACGGAAATTTGTCGATACGAAAAGCTTCGAAAAACTGAAATTTCTGCACGATCCAACGCGCCGCGACTCTCTAATATTCATTTTATTTCTGATCCCCGGCACTCCGAAGGATATACTCACCTATTTTGTTCCATTTACTAATATAAAATTTAGCCATTTTTTACCGCTCGCTACCCTTGCACGCATACCGTCGGTGATAACCTCGACACTTGTCGGTGCGACTGTCGGTGATGGCAAAATATGGCAGTCAATATTGATCTTTGCCGCGACCGCCGTCATCGGACTCGCAGGAATACTCATAAATCAATGTCTGCAAAAGCGGCTTCAGGATCAGCAAAATCTCAAAAAATAAGGAAAATAAACGAATGAAACTCATTTCGAATGAAGAAATCGAACGCCAATACGGCTTCATGAGCGAAGTCGCGGCGATAAATCGCGGCAAGGATCTGCACTTTTTCGTCCGCACGTTTGGATGTCAGCAGAACGAAGCCGACTCCGAGCGGATCGCCGGAATGTGCGAAAAAATGGGCTATAAGCCTGCACAAAGCGAGAAAAATGCCGATCTGATAGTCGTGAACACCTGCGCCGTCCGCGAACACGCGGAACTGCGCGCACTCTCGATAACCGGTCAGTTCAAGCACCTCAAGGAGGCGAATCCCGAGCTGCTGATCGTGGTCTGCGGCTGCATGGTCACGCAGGAGCACCGAATGCACGACATCAAGCAGAGCTACCCCTATGTCGATCTGCTTTTCGGCACGGGAATGCTCTACCGCTTCCCCGAACTGCTTTGTGAGCACATAAAGAGCGACAAACGTCAATTTGTTATTGATGAGACCGAAGGAAATATCGCCGAAGGACTACCGATTTTGCGCGAATCGAAGATCAAGGCGTGGGTCAGCGTCATGTACGGCTGCAATAACTTTTGTACATATTGTGTAGTTCCCTACGTCCGTGGTCGCGAGAGAAGTCGCAAACGTGAAGAAATAATTAACGAAGTGAAAACTTTGATCGCTGACGGCTGCAAAGAGATAACATTGCTCGGTCAAAATGTCAATTCATACGGCAAAGACACGGGCGACTGCGATTTTGCCGATCTGGTGCGCGAGATATGCGAGCTTGACGGCGACTTCATTCTCAGATTCATGACGAGTCACCCGAAGGACGCAAGCAAAAAGCTGATAGATGTGATGGCAGAATATCCTAAATGTGCCAAGCAATTCCATTTGCCACTTCAATCGGGTTCGGCGCGAGTGCTTCAAGCGATGAACCGCCGCTATACGCCCGAAAAATATCTCGAAACTGTCGAGTATATGCGCGAAAAAATGCCAGAAATTGCGATTTCGTCCGACATAATCGTTGGATTCCCCGGCGAGACCGAAGAAGAATTTTCAGAAACATTACAAATGCTTCAAAAAGTTCAATTTGATATGGTGTATTCGTTCATATATTCTCCGCGAAATCTGACTCCGGCGGCGAAAATGGACTGCCAAATTCCGCAGGAAATAAAATCCGCACGAATGGAAAAGCTTTTGGCGATGCAAAACGAGATCTCGCTGTCGAAAAATGTCGCTTCGGTCGGACAAATTCACAGAGTCCTGCTCGAAGGCGAAAGCCGTTCGGACAAAAATATGTTGACCGGACGGAACGACGCGAATAAATTAGTTCACATTCCGAAAACGCCTGAATCCGAAGCGAAGCTCGGACAATTCGTAAACATCGAAATAGTCCGAGCCGAGCCCTTCTCGCTTTTTGGAAAATTAAAATAATTAATAAAAAATATACAACACACAGGAGAAAATTAACATGGAAATCATGGAACTCGCCGCAATGCTCGGCAAAGAAATTAAAAAAGACCCCCGCATAGTCGAAATGAACAAGGCGCAGGAGGCATACGAAAACGACACCGAGCTCCAGAAGCAGATAATGGAGTACAACGCGCAGTCGCAGGCACTCAGCATGGAGTACAAAAAGGAAACGCAGGATGCCGAGCTGATTGGAATGATCGAAAAGCGCATACACACGCTCTATCAGGAGATCATGCAGAACGAAAAAATGCTGGCATTCAACAAAGCTCAGGACGTAGTGAATGCGTTCATGGCTGAGGTCAACGGCGAGATCACATATCAGATAACCGGCGAACGCCCCTGCACACACGATTGCTCGACCTGCGGCGGCTGCCACCACTAAAAACAGACATATATAATAAGGAAGATTTTTGAAATAACGCTCTGTGCGATTCATAAAAATGTTGCATTGACGCATAAAAAATAAATCTTGCGAAACATTTTCTACACAAGTTAGCTTAAGAATCTTGCGGCAAGACCGCACGAAAGGAAGAACATTAAATGACACAGATGATGGAACAATATTTTTCCATAAAAAACCAGTATAAAGACTATTTGCTATTCTACCGACTGGGCGATTTTTATGAAATGTTCTTTGAGGACGCGAAGATCGGGTCGCAGGTGCTTGAGCTGACGCTGACTGGGCGCGATTGGGGCGAACCCGAGCGTGCACCGATGTGCGGCATACCCTATCACGCGGTCGATGGCTATATCGGACGGCTCGTTGCGAGCGGCTATAAGATCGCGATCTGCGAGCAACTCGAAGACCCCTCGTCCGCGAAGGGACTAATAAAGCGCGAGGTGACACGCATAATCACGCCCGGCACAGTTGTTGAAAATTCACTGCTTCCCGAGACAAAAAACAACTATCTTTCGGCAATAATGTCCGAAGCAGGCGCGATAGGTGTTGGCTTCTGTGACATTTCGACCGGACAGATAGCGGCAACTCAGTTCACAGGAACTGAACGTTTTTCTCGTCTTGCGGCAGAGCTTGCGACCTATCAGCCGAGCGAAATTCTCATAAACACTTCCCTTCCCGAGCTTGGCGAAGCGGAGGAATTGATTTCGAACCGTCTGAAAGCATCGGTCTCGCCGTCACAGCAGACCAGATTTGAGTACAAATTCTGCGAGTCGGTCGTAAAAAATCAATTCGGCGAAAAATATGCTCCGGATTTTACCAATTCTGCGGTCACTTGTGTCCTCGGTGCATTAATTTCGTACATATCCGAGACACAAAAAACCGACCTTTCGTACATATCTGATTTAAACGTCTACGAAGAAAGCCAATATCTGGAAATGGATATGAGCACGCGTCGCAACCTTGAACTTTGCGAAACCATGCGCACAAAAGAGAAAAAAGGAACACTTTTGTGGGTATTAGACAAAACAAAGACGGCGATGGGCGCAAGAACTCTGCGAAAATTTGTAGAGTTGCCGCTTGTAAATTCTTACCAGATCAACCGAAGATTGGATGCGGTGGAAGAACTTTCCAATGATTTCATGCTGCGTGCCGATCTGAACGAGCAGTTGGCACCGATCCTCGACCTCGAACGACTCACGACCAAGCTGATCTACGGCTCGACCAATGCGCGTGATCTTCGTGCAATTGCACAATCGCTCGAACCGTTGCCGAGGATAAAGTCGTTTTTGGCAGAATGCACAAGTGGCGAATTGAAATCGATCTGTAAAAATCTGGATGACCTGTCGGATATGCGCACGCTGATAGACGAAGCGATAGCCGAGGACGGACTTCCGCTGACTGTGAAGGAGGGCGGAATAATTCGGCGCGGCTATAATTCTGAGGTCGATAGGCTGCACGATGTTGTGACGAATTCGAAAAAAATAATCGAAGACCTGACCGAGCGTGAACGCGAGGAGACAGGCATTAAAAATTTGAAAATTGGTTACAATCGCGTATTTGGTTACTATATCGAAGTAACTAAATCGAATCTCGAAAACGTGCCGGAGCGTTACGTCAGAAAGCAGACCTTGACAAATGGTGAACGCTACATAACCGATGAACTGAAGGATACCGAATCGACTATCCTCGGCGCAGCGGATAGAGTAAATTCGCTCGAATATGAGCTTTTCAAAAAAGTTTGTGATGAATTGACCAAAAACATATCACGAATTCGCGAATCGGCTGCGCAACTCGCACTAATTGACGCATACGTCTCTATGGCTGAAACTGCCGCGCAAAACGGGTACGTTCGCCCTGAGGTCGATTACGGCGATGAAACGAACATCATCGAAGGCCGCCACCCGGTCGTTGAAAAGTTTGTTGAGGGCTATTTTGTCCCGAACGACACGAAACTCGATGTCAAAGATTCGCGGATGATGCTGATCACCGGTCCGAACATGGCGGGAAAATCGACTTATATGCGTCAGGTCGCGCTGATAACGGTCATGGCGCAGATCGGCTCGTTCGTTCCGGCGAAAGAAGCGAAAGTAAGCATATGCGACAAAATTTTCACACGTGTCGGTGCTTCGGATGATCTCGCATCGGGTCAATCGACCTTCATGCTCGAAATGACCGAATGCGCACATATCCTCAAAAGTGCAACGAAACGGTCACTTATAATCTACGATGAGATCGGCAGAGGAACTTCGACTTATGACGGAATGTCGATAGCGCGTGCGATAGCCGAGCATACTGCGAAGAAAATCGGCGCAAAAACGCTCTTCGCGACCCATTACCACGAGCTTTGTGAGCTTGAAGGTATAGTGCCGGGAGTAGTCAATTACAACATAGCTGCAAAAAAACGCGGTGACGATATAACATTTTTGCGTAAGATCGTCAAAGGCGGCGCGGATGACAGCTACGGAATCGAGGTCGCAAAGCTTGCAGGCGTTCCGAACGAAATAATCAAGCGTGCGAAAGAAGTTTTAAGTGAACTTTTGAAAACGGGCAAAAATCCACAAAAGTCTGTACCCGAACAGGAACAGGCATTCAGCTTCGAAAATGTTCTTGAATCACAGCTCGCCGAAGCTGTGCGGCAGCTCGACCTCAATACACTGACCCCGATAGAAGCACTCAATGCACTATATAACTTAAAAAAAATAATTGAATAGGGGGTGAATTTGTGGGAATCATCAACCAGCTCGACATTCAGACAGCGAATTTGATCGCAGCCGGCGAAGTTGTCGATAGACCGGCATCAGCGGTCAAGGAATTGCTCGAAAATTCAATTGACGCGGGCGCGACAGTCGTGACCGTTGAGATAAAAGGCGGCGGAAGTTCGCTGATCCGCGTGTCGGATAACGGCAAAGGGATGGAGCGCGATGACCTGCCGATAGCGATAAAGCGGCATGCCACCAGTAAAATTCGCAACGCGCACGATCTCGATGCGATAGTGACGCTCGGATTTCGCGGCGAAGCTCTTGCGGCGATCGCGGCGGTCTCGCATATGCGTATTTTGACCAAACGGCGCGAGGACATCTCCGGAACTCAGCTCGAAGTTCGTCCGGGCAAAGCCCCTGAGCTTACCGAGATTGCGATTTCGGACGGAACGACAGTCATAATCGAAAATTTGTTCGAAAATGTTCCGGCACGGCGGAAGTTTTTAAAAAAAGATCAGACCGAAGCTTCGGCGGTCGCGGCAAATGTCGAGAAGATCGCGCTTTCGAATCCGCAGATCTCGGTTAGGCTGATCAGCGAAGGACAGACCAGATTCTGCACTGCCGGTGACGGCAAGTTGAAAAACACGATATATTCCCTGTTCGGCCGCGATTTTTCAAAGCGGATGATACCGGTCGATCAAACGCTCGAAGGCGTGCGCGTCTATGGCTTCGTTGGAACACCCGACAATATACGTGCTAATCGAAATTACCAAAACTTTTTTGTTAATCGACGCTATATTAAATCAAAATGCGCACAAGCTGCTATAGAACAAGCATTTGTTTCGTATGCGCCGTCAGAAAAGTTTCCAACTTGTGTACTATTTATTGAAATTCCTCCACAAACGGTGGATGTGAATGTCCATCCGGCAAAATTGGAGGTCAAATTTTCGAACGAAAAGGTCATATTTGAAGCGGTATACTACGCAGTTCGTTCGAGTCTTGAATCGAAAATTTCGCGTCCTGAGTTGGCAATTCCGACAATCAATGAATTGCAATCGTCTCAAAAAAAGTTTACAAATAGCGCATTAAATGCTTTTGTCCCGATTGAAGATCGAAGCGAACGAACTCCAACGCGACCGTATTTGAATCAAAAAAATGTAAATCCGGGTCAGATTTCAATAGACGAGTTAGAAAACAACAATAAATTCACAAATACTTTACAAAATGCGGATAATGAAGCGACCGAAGTCTCCGAAGCGTATCTGAATCATAAACTTCCACCCGAGATCGAAATGATAAAAAGCCAGCCGTCCTGGGAGAAGGAAAAGGAACGCCGTGGCGATGTAGGCTATGATGGAAATTATGATATGCCGCCACTGCCGCCGGAGCTTGAGAATATTCCGACCGCGCCGGATATTGTTAGTCAAAATGACGAACAATCTGAGTCAAACGAGTCGGTCGAGCAGATAGATGAAGCGGTTCGACAGGCAGAAGAAATCGAATCCGATACGATTCAGGAAGATGAAGTAAAATCGGGAGATAAACCTGCTGTGCAAAATGACGAAGACTTTCAGCCTGAGATCAACTCACCATTTCGTTCCGAGCCTCTGCCCTATCGGCTGATAGGTGAAGCATTTTATTCGTATGTCTTTATAGAGCAAGGTGACAAAGTGCTGATAATAGACAAGCACGCCGCTCACGAACGAATAATTTTTGAGGAGCTTAGACAAAATCTTGCTTCACATCAAGTCACATCGCAGCTAATGCTCGTGCCGCTGAACATAGATATGACACCGACCGAGCTCGAAGCACTGACCGAGCATAAAAGTGAGATCGAAGGGATAGGCTTCAGCTTTGAAATTGAGCCGCCGCACACGTTGGCGGTCAATGGGATTCCGCAGCAGATCGAGCCCGAGGCGATAAGGGGCGTTCTCGAAACTTTGGCGGGACAATTGTCGTCCGGAACCGGCAGTACTGAGATCTCGAATCAACTTTTGTTCGAAAAAGCACTCTATCAAGCGTCCTGCAAAGCGGCGATAAAAGCCGGACATCTCGAAGACGATGAACATATAAAATGGATATGCGACAGACTTCTTTCGTTAAATAATATAAAATTCTGTCCGCACGGACGACCTGTTGCATTCGAAATATCCAAATCGAACATAGAACATCAGTTTAAACGCACATAATATTTTACATTTTGGAGGAACAATGTTTACATTATTAAAACAAGAAGGAAATGCCCGACGCGGACGTTTCGAAACGATACACGGAACGATAGAAACGCCGGTCTTCATGAACGTTGGCACGTGCGCGGCGATCAAAGGCGGAATTTCAACGATGGACTTGCGCGAGGTCAACTGCCAAGTCGAACTTTCGAACACATATCATCTGCATCTTCGTCCGGGCGATGGATTGATACGCGATATGGGTGGAATACACAAATTTTTCAATTGGGATAAGCCTGTTTTGACCGATTCCGGCGGATTCCAGGTATTCTCATTGTCGCAACTTCGCAAAATTAGTGAAGAAGGTGTAAAATTTGCGTCACACATTGATGGCGCACGAATCTTCATGGGACCCGAAGAGTCGATGCAGATCCAGTCAAATCTCGCTTCAACGATAGCTATGGCATTCGACGAATGTATAGAAAACCCTGCCCCGTATGATTATGTAAAAAAATCCTGCGACCGAACCGCGAGATGGTTGCTCCGATGCAAGGCGGAAATGGCGCGTCTGAATGCGCT
>CAZRVL010000086.1:0-8353 GCA_964603455.1 uncultured Lachnospiraceae bacterium | reverse complement strand
TCGATGCCTGCCGCCTTGCGCTCTGCATCGAACTTCTCGATGTGATCGAGAGTGAGCTTTCCGACGTTTACGCTCTTAGCCTTCTCAGCCGCGTTCTGACCTGCATTGCGTCCGAAGACGATGATGTCGAGGAGCGAGTTGCCCATCAGACGGTTGCGTCCGTGGATACCGCCGACAGCCTCACCCGCAACGTAGAGGTTCTCAACATTGGTCGTGCTGCCGTCAACATTGATGTCAAGTCCGCCGTTCTGATAGTGAAGGGTCGGGTAAACGAGGATCGGCTCCTTGCGGATGTCGATGCCGTAGGATGCGAACATACGCATCATTGCGGGAATACGCTTTTCGATGGTGCCTTCGCCGCCGATAGCCTCGATCATCGGAGTGTCGAGCCATACAGCCTTACCGTTTCCGGTGTCGATGCCCTCATCGTGATCGGAACACTCGCGGATTATCGAGGCTGCCGCAACGTCACGGGTCTCGAGCGGGTGCATGAATACCTTACCGTCACGGTTGATGAGCTTCGCGCCGAGCGAACGTACCTTCTCGGTAACGAGCGCGCCGAAGATCTGCTGCGGGAATGCTGCTCCGGTCGGATGATACTGGAGAGTGTCCGCATAGAGAAGCTTTGCGCCGACACGATATCCGAGGACGAGACCGTCAGCGGTCGCGCCGTAGTGGTTGGAGGTCGGGAAGCCCTGATAGTGCATTCTGCCTGCACCGCCGGTAGCGATGATGACAGTCTTTGCTTTTGCAACGAGCAGCTCCTTGGTCTCCATGTTCATGAGAACCGCACCAGCCGCCTTGCCGTTTTCGTCGAGGATAAGCTCGACTGCCGAGGTGAAGTCGATGACCGGGATATTGCGGTTGAGAACTTCATCGCGAAGAGTACGCATGATCTCTGCACCCGAATAGTCCTTCGCAGCGTGCATACGCTTGCGGGAGGTTCCGCCGCCGTGAGTCGTTACCATGGTTCCATCGGGAGCCTTGTCAAACTCGACACCGAGATCGTTGAGCCACTGGATAGCCTCGGGAGCGTCGTTTACGAGCTTTGCGAGAAGATCGCGCTTTGCCGCAAAGTGTCCGCCGCCGAATGCGTCGAGGAAGTGGATAGCGGGGGAGTCGTTCGGCTTGTCGGCCGCCTGGATTCCGCCCTCTGCCATCATGGTGTTGGCATCGCCGATTCTGAGCTTCGTTACGA
Source organism: uncultured Lachnospiraceae bacterium (assembly GCA_964603455.1). Taxonomy (GTDB): domain Bacteria; phylum Bacillota; class Clostridia; order Oscillospirales; family CAG-272; genus Flemingiibacterium. The sequence goes on along the minus strand of CAZRVL010000086.1, from coordinate 7,155 downwards.
TCATGACCTTTGCGCCTGCCTTGTCAGCCTCAATGGCTGCCGAAGCACCTGCTCCGCCGCCGCCGATGATGAGAACATCGGTATCGTAGTCGGGAGCGGTGAGATCAACGTCGGATGCCTTTATGCGTGCGTTTGCCTCGAGCATTTCGCAAAGCTCGTGCGGTACCTGCTCTCCCTTGTTCGCGCCGACGCGCAGGGTCGAAAATTCGGTCTTCTTGTAGTCGGGATGATAGGTCGCGAGAAGCTTTTCCTTCTGCTCGGCGGTCATTCTTGCCGGCTCGTAGGCTATGTTCTCGGCTCTTGCAGCCTCGACCTTCTTTAAGGACTCCTGAAATTCATTAGAATACATATGTAGAATTCTCCTTACTTCTCAATCTCGCGGTTGTTGTAAAGCTCCTTCAGCTCCTCGATCGGCTTGCCCATGAGAGCCTCGATGAGGTCGGTAAAGGTGCCGTCCTTGATCTCTTTGACACGATTCTCGAGATGCTCGGACTTCGGAGCGAGGTATTTGCCGTTGAGACGGCGCGCGAGCATTGCGACCTGCGGATGCGAAATGCCGGCAGGACATCTCGAGGAGCAGACTCCGCACATTACGCAGTCGAACGACTCCTCTGCGCACTTGTCAAACTCACCGCGCTGTGCGTATGCTATGTACTGCATGACATTGAGCGACTGGGTGCAGGACTTGGTGCAGGCGTTGCAGCCGACGCAGGCGTAGATCTCGGGGTAGAGCTGCATCATGATCTGCTCGGTGGGCTTTACCTTTTCGATGTCGTAAACCTGCTTTACGAGCGGGAAGAAGGGAAGGGTAGCTACATACATTCCTTCCTCGACCTTTGTCTGGCAGGCGAGGCAGGTCTTGAGCTCGCGCTCACCCTTGATTCTGTAGATCGTTGCGCAGGCACCGCAGAAGCCGTTTCGGCAGCCGCAGCCGCGGACGAGCTGATAGCCCGAATATTCCATTGCGCGCATTATCGTAAGATCGCTCGGAACCGAGTATTTCTTTCCGAAGAGGAAGATATTTACCATATTTTCCATTTCTGTGATTATTCCTTTCTCCCATAGCGGGATGAACCGCGCCATCGGCTCGTGAGAGCCGTGCGCGTGTTCGGTTGTTTATCAATATTCGTCGGGCAGCTCGTCGAGCTGGTCGAAGCGGAAGACCGGTCCGTCCTTGCAGATGAATTTCGAGCCGACATTGCAGCGTCCGCACTTGCCGACTCCGCACTTCATGCGCATCTCGAGGGTGGTGTATACCTGCTCCTTCGAGAAGCCGAGCTCGATGAGTCCCGCAAGGGTGAACTTGATCATGATCGGAGGTCCGCAGAGGATCGCGATCTTGTTGGTGTCAAAGCCGAGCTCCTTTACATAGTTCGGAACAAAGCCGACGTGTCCGTCCCAGCCCTCCTGCTCACGGTCGATCGTGAGGTGGACGTTCACGCCCTCGTCGGTCTGCCATTCCTCGATGATCTCCTTGTAGTCAACAAGATCGTCCTTCGAGCGCGAGCCGTACACGATGTCGATCTTTCCGTAGCGGTCGCGGTAGTGACGGCAGTAGTTGATGACCGAGCGGAGCGGTGCGAGACCGATACCGCCGGCGATGAAAAGCATATCCTTGCCAACGAATTCGTCATCGACCGGGAAGGGCTTTCCGTAGGGACCGCGGATCGTGATCTGCTGACCGGGCTCCATCGAGTGCAGCCATTCGGTAACGCAGCCGCACTTTTTGATCGAGAATTCCATGAATTCTTCGTTCGTGGGCGAGGAGGTTATCGAGAACATCGCTTCGCCTACACCCGGGATCGAGAGCATTGCGCACTGACCGGGCTTGTGGATGAAGGGCTTTACGCCATCGGGAGTTACGACACGGAAGGTCTTAACATCGGGAGTGTCCTGGCGGATGTCGGTCACGACACCTATCGCCGGGATCAGGGTTTCATTGTCAAACATTTTCTGTACCTCCGAGCTTTTTCATTACCTTTACGATGTTCATTCCGATCGGGCAGACCTTGAGGCAACGTCCGCAACCGACACAGGAGTAGAGTCCGTTATATCTCTCGGGATAATAGACCAGCTTGTGCATAAATCTCTGGCGGAAACGCTCCTTCTGTGTGAGACGGGGCTGTCCGGCAGACATCTTTGTGAATTCGGAGTACATACACGAATCCCAGCAGCGATGGCGGATAACACCGTGTCCGGTGTCGAGATCCTTTATGTCATAGCACTGGCAGGTCGGGCAGTGGAAGGTGCAACTTCCGCAGCCGAGGCAGGACTGAGAGAGCTCTGCCCATTCGGGTGCATCGAAGAAGGTCGAGGTCTTGCCCGTGCCGAAGGCATCTGCCTTGAGCGAGGCGAGCGGGAGCTTCGAGAGCTTCTCGTTTATCTCTGCCTTTGCAGCCTTGACTGCCTTTTCATCGCCGTCCTCGGTGACCGACTCGAGCTTTGCGAGAAGAGCCGAGCCCTTTTCGGTCTTTGCGTCGAGGTGGAGACAGCCGTCCTTCTTGAAGGCTGCGATGTCGCAGTCGGGATCGGTCGGATCTATGCCGAAGGTCTTGCAGAAGCAGGTCTCGGCGGGACGATCGCAGGTCATCGAGATGATTATCGCGTGCTCGCGACGGTTCTTATAGAAGGTATCCACCGGCTCACCGAGGAATACATTGTCGAGTACCTTGAAGGCTCTCGCGTCGCAGGGACGAACTCCGTATACGACGAAATCCGAAAGCTCCTCGCGGGTATCGATTATTTCTATGCTCTTTCCCTCGACCTTGAAATTCATAAGAGTTTCGGACTGGGGGAAGAAGGTGTCCTTCGCGCTCTTTGTGGTGAGGAGTGCGTTTGAGGGGGTCATGCCGGCTTCATAGGGCTTGAACTCCGCTCCGGTCTTGGTATCGACCGGGAGATAGAGCTTCATTTCGGCAGCTATCGCATCGAGAAGAACGCTGATTTTGTCAAGCGAGATCTTACGCATTTTCGTTCCTCCTTACAGCCTCCGAGGGTTCGATGTCCTCGGTCGTGAAGTTGACGATCGGTGCGCGGCTTCCGACCTCTGCGCCCGCCTGATAATCTCCGTAGAAATTATTGATGTCCTTGATGAACGTGCGGTTGAGAAGGTGGAGCGGGATATGCTGAGGACATACTCTCGAGCATTCGCCGCAGTCGGTGCAGCGTCCGGCAACGTGGAAGGCGCGGATGATGTGGAAGAGCTTTTCCTCGAACTCGTTTGCCGCAGCCTTGTTCTCGAGACCCGACTTCGGGTTGTCGAATACGCACTTTTCACAGGTGCAGGCCGGGCAGACATTGCGGCAGGCGTTGCAGCGGATGCAGCGCGAAAGCTCGTTCTGCCAGAACGCGAAACGCTCGTCGGGAGTCATTTTTTCAAGAGCCTCTACCTCGTCAAAGCGGTTCGAGTCGATGACCTCGCCGTCCTCGCCGATAAGCTCGTCATATGCGGTGTGCTTCTTTGACTTGCAGTTTATGCAGCGTTCCGCGAGAAGCTCGGAGCGCGGTGCGGTAAGCTCGCCGTCCCAAAGAGTGTTGAGCTTTACGGTCTCGCCGTCCTCGACCGACGAAACGCTCTCTGCCTTTGCGCGGATCTTGCTCATGTCGAGCATACCGTCGCAGGGAATTCCGACTGCGTAGACCTTTTCGCGGTCAAAGCGATGCTCGGTGAGGAGCTGATTGAAGCTGTAGGTGTCGCAGGGCTTTAAGAAGACCAGCACCTTTGCCTCGGATTTCTTGGTCTCTGCGATGAGATACTTCGAGAAGTTCGCGCCGCAGAAGCCGTTGTATACAAACTCATCGAGATCCTCGGCGGTGAAGACTGCCGGAGTGACATCCCAGTCAAACTCTCCGCGCTTCCAGCCGAGAAGACGGTCAACCGTTCCTGCCTCGATAAGCTCCCTTGCCTTTGCGGCGAGGATTTCGCGGTTTATTTCTTGCATCTCAGATCCTCCAGTCTCTTGTTAGGGCCGAGGGCAACTACCTTCTCGACGAAATCGTTCATCGTTGCGGCAAACTTTGCACCTTCGGCGGCAGATACCCACTCAACTCTCGTGCGCTCCTTTTCAATGCCGAGATAATCGAGAACAGCAGAGCCATTCTGCGGCGGGTATAGTAGTTTCCGGTCGTGTAGTGGCAGTCTCCGGGGTGGCAGCCGCAGAGGATAACTCCGTCGGCTCCGCGCTGGAAGGCGCGGAGAATGAAGCTCGGATTGACACGGCACGAGCAGGGAACGCGGATTATTTTAACATCTGCCGGATAAGCAAGACGGTTGTTTCCGGCAAGGTCTGCTCCCGCGTAGGAGCACCAGTTGCAGCAGAAGGCAACAATCTTCGGCTTGAATTCAGTTACTTGCATATTGCGTCAACCTCCGCCATGATTTGTGAATTTTTGAAGCCCTTGAGATCCATTGCTCCCGACATACAAGCGACGGTGCAGGCTCCGCAGCCCTGGCATACGGCATCGTTTACCTGAGCAACGCGGCGCAGCTTCGTCGTGCGATCGGGCATACGGAATTCCTTCTCGACATAGGTGATCGCGCCGTAGGGGCAGACGTTCGCACAGGTCGAGCAGCCGTTGCACATCATTTCGTCGGGCTGAGCGATACAGGGGTTTCCGGTGAGCTTGTCCTTTGCCAGAAGTCCGATGACCTTGGCAGCGGCAGCACCAGCCTGAGATACGGTTTCGGGGATGTCCTTCGGTCCCTGGCACGCGCCCGAGAGGAATACGCCCGCTGTCGGAGATTCGACCGGACGAAGCTTCGGATGTGCTTCGGTGAAGAAATCGTTGGTGTCCATGCTTGCGGTGAGCATGGTGGCAAGGGGACGAGCCGACTTGTCGGGTTCGATAGCAGCCGCGAGAACGACCATATCGGCATCGATGTGGAGCTGCTCGTTCGAGATGAGATCGGAGGCCTGAACCTTGAGAACTCCGTTTTCGGGAGTTACCTTGCCGACCATTCCCTTGATGTAGTGAACGCCGTATTCCTCGACGGCACGGCGGTAGAACTCGTCAAAGTTCTTTCCGGGAGTTCTTACGTCGATGTAGAAGACATAGACCTCGGTGTCCGGATACTTGTCGCGGATGAGCATTGCGTGCTTTGCGGTGTACATACAGCAGATCTTCGAGCAGTATTCCTTGCCCTTGTTGCAGTCCTTGCAGCGTGAGCCGACGCACTGAACGAATACGATCTTGTGCGGATGCTTTCCGTCGGACGGGCGGAGAAGAGTACCGCCGGTCGGACCTGCGGCATTCATCAGACGCTCGAGCTCGAGCGAGGTGATGACATCCTTCGACTGAGAATATGCAAACTCGTCGAACTTTTCCATCGAGATCGGATTGAAGCCGGTCGCAACGACGATAGCACCGTACTTTTCCTCGATGTATTCGTCCTTTGCATTGTAATCTATAGCTCCGGCGGTGCAGACCTTCGAGCAGACTCCGCACTTTCCGGTCTTGAGCATCGTGCAGTAGTCGGGGTCGATCGTTGCGACCTTCGGAACTGCCTGTGCGAAGGGAATGTAGATGGCGTGGCGGTTGTCCATTCCGAGGTTGAACTCGTTCGGGACCTTCTTCTGAGGACATTTTTCGGTGCAGGCTCCGCAGCCGGTGCAGACATCCTCTTTTACATAGCGCGCCTTCTTCTTGATGGTGACATCAAAGTTTCCGACAAAGCCCTTGACCTCGGATACCTCGGAGTAGGAGAAGATCCTGATCTTCTCGTTCTGTGCCGCATCGACCATCTTCGGGGTCAGTATGCAGGCTGCGCAGTCGAGCGTCGGGAAGGTCTTGTCGAGCTGTGCCATCTTTCCGCCGATGGTAGGCTTCTTTTCAACGATATCGACCGGGAAGCCCGCATCAGCGATGTCGAGAGCGGTCTGGATTCCCGCGATTCCGCCGCCGATGACGAGCGCACGCTTGGTTACGGGCGATTCGCCGGGGGTGAGCGGAGCGTTGAGATTTACCTTTGCAACGGCTGCCTTTCCGAGGATTATTGCCTTCGGAGTACCGATGAGCGAATCCTTATGTACCCACGAGCACTGCTCGCGAAGGTTCGCGACCTCGAGCATATACGAGTTGAGTCCGGCAGCGGCGACCGCACGGCGGAAGGTAGCCTCGTGCATTCTCGGCGAGCAGGAGCAGACGACGACACCGGTGAGCTTGTAATCTCTGATAGCGTCCTTTATGAGGTTCTGTCCCGCCTGGGAGCACATATACTGATAATCGGTGGAGAATACAACTCCGGGTTCATGGGCGAGAGCCGCAGCGACCGCCTTTACATCGATCGTTCCGGCGATATTTGTGCCGCAGTGGCACACGAATACACCTATTCTTTGCATTTTGCTTCTCCTCCTTACTTGGAATATTTGCGAAGAGCCGCCATGATAGCCTGCTGAGGCATTTCTTCATCTAAAAGAGCGGGGATGTCGTCTGCCTTCAGGTGGTTTGCACCCTTTTCGCGAACGGCGAGAGTGCGCAGCGAGTCGATGAGCTTTGCCGGCTCGACACCGCGCGGACAGCGTTCAACGCAGGCAAAGCAGGTGAGACATTTGTAAATGGATTTCGAAGCCATGAGCTTGTCGATCTGACCCTTTTCGACCATGTAGACAAACTGATGCGGATGGTATTCCATCTCGTCATAGCTCGGGCAAGTAGCGGAGCATTTTCCGCAGCGCATACATCTGGTGGGATTTACGCCGCTCATGCGGAGGAGCTGCTCCTTTTTGAGTTCGTTATTCATGCTTCCTCCTTATATCACTTTACACCCAGAGCCTCGGCGAGAAGCTCGGTGAAGTAAATGACCGGTATGCTGCTGCCGTTCTTTACAAGGTTGTACTTGCAGAGCGGGCAGGCGGTGACTATTGCATCTGCGCCGTTTGCCGCAGCGTTTTCGGATACGGCATTGGAACGCTTCTTGGCTGCATCCTGATCCTCAAGTGCGATATATCCGCCGCAGCACTCGTTTCTCATCGAGTATACGACCGGCTCTGCGCCGATAGCGCGGATGAAATCCTCGAGTATCGTGGGATTTTCGGGATCATCGAGTCCGATGACCTTTCCGGGACGGAGCAGAAGACATCCGTAATATGCGGCGATCTTGCGTCCGGTAAGCGGATTTACGACCTTTTTCTTGAGCTCATCAAAGCCGATCTCGTC
>CAZRVL010000085.1:0-8652 GCA_964603455.1 uncultured Lachnospiraceae bacterium | reverse complement strand
AGATCGGCTCTCCGCTCGTCGTAAATCCCGACCTTCTTATCGCTATGAACATCCCTTCCTACGATAAATTTGAGCCGAAGGTCGCCGAAAACGGCACAGTCATCTATGACTCGACCCTCATTCCCGCTCCGGCAGAGACCGCAGGCATCAAGCACTATGCTATCCCGGCTACAGGTCTCGCTTCGGAGAATCATCTTGAAGGTATGGCAAATGTCATCATCCTCGGCTATCTTCTCAAGCTCACCAAGCTCTTTGAGTATGACAGCTTCCTCAATCATATGATCGGCTCTATCCCGGCTACGAAGGCAGCTCTTATCGAAAAGAATAAGACCGCTCTCGCGCTCGGCTTCAACTACGAAGGCTGATATTTAAATATAAAAATCGATCCTCCGCAAAATTACGGAGGATCTTTTGTTGTTTATTTTGAAAGCTACAGTGCCGACTTAACTATTTGATTTTATGCTTCGAGTACATCACTTCACGGATATGTACTGAAAAGCTTTTATTGTCATCTGTCTATAACGAAGCTCATCGTACCGACTGCATCATTACCTTCTACGAAGATAGTGTATTCACCATCAGTCGAACATATACCGCAAAGGCTTCAAGCTCGCCGTTGCCCGAATATATGCTGTCATCGCCCGAAAATATCCCTATTTGAACCGAGCCGCGGCTTATCGACAGCTCGACATCTATCCTGTCCTCGGCACAAAGACTGTATTCGGTCGAAAGCTCACCGTCAAGATGTTCGACTTTTATGGAATATTCGCTGTCGGTACGTGTGACCTCGTACTCAGAGCCGCATGACGGCAATGCGAGCAGAAATGCCAATGCCGCAAAGACAAGTGCTTCATCTTATGAAATTCGTTCTGAGCTTCGCTTCGCGCTCAGGGAGCGAAATATCGGCGGTCTTTATCGACTTCAAGAGCCATGCCATATTGTCTGCCAGTGTGCGCATGGTCTGCATTCCCTCTTCATCGCACTTTACTTCGTCCGGACAGCTTCCATGCACCTGATTCCAATACTGCGATGTCACGACCGGCATATTGCTCATCTGGAAATATTTTAAAAGCTGTTCATACGCCGATGACGCGCCGCCGCGCCTACAGGATACCACCGCCGATGCCGGCTTGTTCTGCAAAAGTGCCGAGCTTGAATAGAAAAGTCTTCCGAGGAACGAGGTTATCTGTCCCGATGCGCCTGCATAATGCACGGGTGAGCCGACTATGATGCCGTCCGAATCCGCAAGCTTTTCGCGGCAGATCTTCACCTTGTCGTCATTATCGACCTTCGAAAACACACAGCCATCGCCGTTTCTACAGCCTCCGCAGCCCTGACATGATCTGACAGGTTCGCTTCCGAGCCAGAATATCTCGCTGTCTATGCCGTTTTTTTCGAGCTGTGACGCGACCTCGAAGAGTGCCGTGTATGTACAGCCAAGCTCGTGCGGACTTCCGTTTATGAGCAATACCTTCATTATATATACCTACCCCTTCAAAGCTTTCTTTCGATAATATCGGTTATCCTCTCGGCAAGCTTCCACTTCGTTGCCGGATGGATATTGTCATCCTCGCAGACATCCGCGCATATCACCGTATCAACTCCGTCAAGAGCCCCGGTTCTGAGCTGTGCCGCCTGGAGAGCCTTCCAGCCCGGCTGATTGCCTGCATGAATGTAGTTTGCTATCTGTACAACAACAAATTCGAGCGAAGGATCTCTAAAGCCCTTTCTCCAGCAGCCGATCATCATCTCAAAGAGTTTGTCGTATATCTCGCCCTCGGCATCCGAAGCGTTGCTCTCGCCCTGATACCAGACCACTCTGCCGAACGAATACGGCATGAGCCTTTCGAGCATGAAATGGTACAGTCTGCCGATAACGTTCCACTGGATGTAGAGATCATAGCAGCCGTGATTCTTGTTGAACAGACATTTTTCCTCGGGAAGATCAAGCTCCGAGCCGCAGAGCACCTTTTCGTCTATCCATGCCTGGATTATCGATGCGCCCTGAGAGCAGGCAACCACTCCGACCGCAGGAACTCCCTTCTTTCGAAGATCTCTTCCGACAAGATATGCGACCGCCGACCATTTGTCGATATTTTCGCGCTTTGCCTTGACCCAGCCGTCAGACGGACAGAGCGGTTCGCCCTTCTCTATGCGCTCGGACACGAATATCCTCAGCATATCATCGTCATAGTATTCCGAACTCGGAGTGATCTCCTCGACCATCCTGAACTGGATATTCGACTGTCCCGAAAAGAGTATGACCTCGCCGACACATATGTCGGATATTGTGAGCTTTTCTCCGTCTCCCTCGACAACAAGGCTCAGTCCGCTGCAATATTCATCACGCTTCGGAAATTCCGCGACCCAGCTGCCGCCCTCAACGACCTTCTCACAGCCGTCAAAATTCAGCTTTACAGCTCCATCGGATTCGCCGAAGAAACGTATCGCCTTGCCCTTTTGGAGCACCATTCCGTCTCTTATTATCTCACCAAGCTTCATTTTCTTTTATCCCTCAGCCCCCGCAGCAGCGAAAGCTTCCTTTCAATAATTATTATATTTATATTATATCACAACCACGCTTATGTGTCAAGAGCGGATTTCGTAATTATTTTTTAAACTATTGCCAAAATACTTGACATTTTCGAAAAAATACTTTATAATATATGTAGGGGACATTATGCCCCAAAATATTTGCGATTTATGCGAGGTATATAATTATGTATTATATTGGTGTTGATCTCGGCGGAACTAACATCGCTGCCGGTATCGTTGATTCGGATTTCAAGATCGTTCTCAAGGGCAGTGTTCCTACGAACGTTGAGGGACGCAGCGCAGAGGAGATCATAAAGGATATGGGCGAACTCTGTCAGAAGCTCGTTGACGATGCGAAGCTCACCTTCGACGACATCGAATATGTCGGTATAGCTTCTCCCGGTGCTATCGACCCCGTAAACGGAGTTGTCGTATATGCGAACAACCTTCCCTTCTCGGTATTCCCGATCGCCGATACTCTCAAGAAGTATATCCCCGTCAAGAAGGTTCTCGTTGAGAACGATGCGAACGCAGCAGCTAAGGGCGAGGCTGTCGCAGGTGCTGCCAAAGGCGTTGCTGATGCTGTAATGATCACTCTCGGAACCGGTGTCGGCGGCGGTATCATCATCGACCACAAGGTATATTCGGGCTTCAACTATGCAGGTGCAGAGCTCGGTCATATCGTTATCGAGCACAACGGCCGTCAGTGCTCCTGCGGACGCAAGGGCTGCTGGGAAGCTTATTCCTCGGCTACAGGTCTTATCAACATGACCAAGGAAAAGCTCGATGAATGTGAAAAGAACGGCACGAAGACCCTCATGTCCGAATATGTCGAAAAGGAAGGCAAGGTCAGCGGAAAGACCGCATTCGCAGCTATGAAGCAGGGCGACAAGGCGGCAAAGGAAGTAGTCGATATGTATATCTCCTACCTCGGCTGCGGACTTTCGAATATCATCAACATCTTCCAGCCTGAGATCCTCGTCATCGGCGGCGGTATCTGCAACGAAAAGAACTACCTCACCGATCCTCTGAAGGCTATCATAAAGGAAGAGACCTACGGCAACGAGGCTATCAAGCCGACCGAACTCAAGATCGCTGAGCTCGGCAATGATGCAGGCATCATCGGCGCGGCAGTTCTCGGCTTCTGAGTTACTTTACGGCGAACAGGGCATAATGCTCTGTTCGTCTATTGAGTTTTATGATAAGGAAAAGACCATACCTTCTCATCCCGGTAGCACTCTGGCTCGCGGCTGTGGCATTCGCCGCTGTATTCGACCTCGATATATCACTTTCGGTCGCAGGCACGATGAACCCGTTCGGACGGCTCTTTGAGATAATCGGCGAGATACCGGCTATACTCTTCACCTCGCTGAACCTTTCGTTCATTGCAGTCTATTTTCTGAGGTGCAAAAGCAATCGGCTCACTTCGGGAATATCGATAATACTTGCCGTTGTGCTCGCCTACTATACGTCAAATGCCACTCTCGAATATATCGAAAGCTGGCGAAACGATCTGTCACTCGGCTTCATCGGTGACGGAGCGAAGCTCTCGATCGCATTGATCGCGGCACTTTTGTTCGTTTCGCTCTTCCTTTATATCGCCTTCAAGACAGATGTCGAACAGCTTGAAAGGATATTGAAGCCGGCTGTTCACTGCTTTATCGCGGCAGTTCTCGTGTTCGTCGTGATATGGTGTCTGAAGCTTTTGTGGGGCAGAGTGAGATTCAGGCAGCTCACAGATATTGCGCAGTTCACGCCGTTTTATATGCCTAACGGCTTTAGCGGCTTTGACGGTCACTATTCCTTCCCGTCCGGTCATACTGCCAATGCAACGGTGATACTCAGCCTGACCTACTATTTCGGATTCATAAAAAGCGAAAGGATAAAGTCGGTGCTCAAATGTCTGCTCATCATATGGATAATCATTGTCGCGCTGTCAAGAGTCGTTGTCGGCGCACATTATTTGTCGGACGTTCTGTTCGGCATGGCTGTGACGGCGGTAATCGTATATCTGTGCAGACCCAAGACACAACTGTTGTAAAATGTTTATAGATAAAACAATATATCGCACACGTCCCGAAAACGTCCGCATACCGAAGGAGGAACGCTGCTATGACCTGCTCGATTCGCTCGGTGTCGGATATGAACGCATTGACCACGATGCAGTCGATACCATAGAGGGCTGCGAGGAGATCTCAAGCCTGCTCGGCATAAATATATGCAAGAACCTCTTTTTGACCAATTCAAAGCGTGATAAATATTATCTGCTCATGCTCGAAGGCGAAAAGCAGCTCGTCACGAAGGAGCTTTCGAAAAAGATAGGCTCTACGAGACTGTCCTTCGGCACTCCAGACAAAATGGCTGAATTTCTCGATCTGACCCCCGGCTCGGTCAGCGTTCTCGGACTCATGAACGACAAAGACATGAAGGTCGAGCTTCTCATCGACCTCGACATCAAAAACAGCGAATATTTCGGCTGTCACCCCTGCATCAATACCTCCAGTCTGAGGATAAAGACCTCCGACCTTCTCGAAAAGATATTGCCTGCTGTCGGGCATACACCGACTTTTGTAGAAATTTAACATGGTAACAATAACCGGAGTCGAAAAAGGCTCACCTGCCGAAAAGCATAAGATACTCCCCGGCGATATTCTCATCTCGATCAACGGACACGATATAAACGACGTGCTCGACTACAGATTCCGTTTGACCGAGAAGAAGATCGTCCTCAAGATACATCGAGGACCAGAGCTTTTCGACATAATGATAAAAAAGGACGAATATTCCGACATAGGTCTTGAATTTGAGACCTACCTCATGGACTGTAAGCAGTCGTGCCGGAATAAATGCGTCTTCTGCTTTATAGATCAGCTTCCCAAGGGAATGCGCGACACACTTTATTTCAAGGACGATGACTCGCGCCTCTCGTTTCTGATGGGAAACTATATAACGATGACAAACCTGACCGATGCCGACGTTGACCGTATCTGCGAAATGAAGACCTCGCCGATAAACATCTCGGTACACACGACAAACCCAGAGCTTCGTGTGAAGATGATGAAAAACAAACGCGCCGGTGAAGTCCTTAAATATATGCAGCGATTTGCCGATGCCGGTATCGAGCTGAACTGTCAGATAGTCCTCTGCAAGAACCTCAATGACGGTGAGGAGCTGATGCGCTCGATGACCGACCTTGAAAAGCTCTATCCGCACCTTTCGGGAGTATCTATAGTCCCGGCAGGCATTTCGGCACACCGTGACGGGCTTTATAAGCTCGAACCCTTCACGCCCGAAGAGACCTCGGCGGTCATAGACATGGTTGACGGCTTCGCTTCGAAGTGCCTTGAAAAATACGGCTCGCGGATATTCTTCTGCTCGGACGAGATGTATATAAGCTGCGGACGCGAGATACCCGATGAGGAATACTATGAGGGCTATCCGCAGATCGAGAACGGTGTCGGAATGATACGCTCGATGCAGACCGAATTTGACGAGGAGCTTGAATACCTGTCCGACTACGACCTCGAAAAGGAGCGTCACGTCTCGATAGCGACCGGAGCGGCGGCATACAGGTTCATAAAGTCGCTCGCCGACAAGCTCTGTGAGCTGATACCGACCCTCAAATGCGATGTATATATGATAAGAAACGACTTCTTCGGGAACAATATAACCGTTGCCGGACTGATCACCGGGCGCGATCTGATAGCTCAGCTCGACGGTAAAGACCTCGGCGACAGGCTCTGCATACCGAAGGTCATGCTCAAAGCCGATGAACCGATAACGCTCGATGACATGAGTGTCGATGAGCTGTCTGAAAAGCTCGGAGTCGAAATAGCTCCGACCGAATCGGTGGGTATGGAATTTGTGAGAAGCATTCTCTATTGAAGAAAGGATATGAAATGTCTAAACCTGTAGTAGCCATCGTTGGACGACCTAACGTTGGCAAAAGCACACTGTTCAACAAGATAGCCGGTGAACGCATCTCGATAGTCGAGGACACCCCCGGCGTTACACGCGACAGGATATACTACGAGATCGAATGGAACGGACGCGCCATGATACTCGTTGACACCGGCGGTATCGAGCCGAAATCCGATGACCTTATATTGAAGCAGATGAAAAATCAGGCTGAGGTCGCTGTCGCTTCGGCTGATGTCATAGTGTTCATGGTCGATGTAACAGTCGGACTTACAGCGGCTGACCGCGATATTGCGACTATGCTCATAAAGTCAAAGAAGCCGGTCATCCTCGCAGTCAACAAAGTCGATTCTATCGGTGCTCTGCCGATGGAATACTATGAATTCTACGAGCTGGGCTTCGACTCAGACCCGATACCGATCTCCTCGATACACGGAACGGGTTCGGGCGACCTTCTCGACAAGGTGCTTGAGATATGCCCTGCCGATGAGGAAAAGGACGATGAGAACGGTGTCATCAAGGTAGCCGTCATCGGAAAGCCGAATGCCGGAAAAAGCTCGATAATCAACAAGATACTCGGCGAAGACCGCCTGATCGTCTCGGATATTGCCGGAACGACACGTGATGCGGTCGATACCAAGGTCGAAAACGAATACGGCAAGTACGTGTTCATCGACACCGCCGGAATACGCCGTCAGAGCAAAATAGAAGACCGAATTGAAAAGTTCAGTGTCCTCCGCGCAAAAATGGCTGTTGACCGCGCCGATGTCTGCATAATCATGATCGACGCGAACGAGGGAGTCACCGAGCAGGACGAAAAGATCGCCGGAATCGCTCACGAAGCCGGAAAGGCTTCGATAATCTGTGTCAACAAGTGGGACACGATGGAGGTCGAGGACAAGAACACGGTCGAATACGACAAACGTATATATAATTCGCTTTCCTATATGCTCTACGCACCGACCCTCTACGTCTCGGCAAAGACCGGTCAGCGTATCGTAAAGCTGTTCGAACTCATAAACTATGTCTACAACCAGAACTGCACACGCATATCGACCGGAATGCTCAACGATGTCCTCGGCGAAGCGACCGCACGTGTTCAGCCGCCGTCCGACAAGGGCAGACGACTCAAGATCTACTACATGACTCAGATCTCGGCAAAGCCGCCGACATTCGTCATATTCTGCAATGACGCAGAGCTTTTCCACTTCTCGTACCAACGCTATATCGAAAATCAGCTCCGTGAGGTCTTCGGCTTCCGCGGTACTCCGATCAAGATAATAGTTCGACAAAAAGGAGACGACTGATGAGTCAATTCGATCTTATACGCATGAACGGTCTCGTTCCGATGCTCTTGTCGGAGAGCGGACATAATATTCCCGTGGTGCTTGCCGTGCTTTTGTGCCTTGTCGGCGGCATTATCGCATATTTTCTCGGAAGCCTTAACTTCGCCGTGATCATCTCGAAGCTGAAATTCCGCGAGGATGTCCGCAAATACGGAAGCGGAAATGCCGGAATGACGAATATGCTCAGGACATACGGCAAGGCGGCGGCAGCCTTCACACTGCTCGGTGACGCGGCAAAGGCTGTGGTCTCGATCATGATAGGAACTCTGCTCTGCGGTGAAGCCGGCGCATACATTGCGGGGCTTTGCTGTACGCTCGGTCATTCCTTCCCGATCTACTACGGCTTCAAGGGCGGAAAAGGCGTGGTCGTCACCGCGACAGTCATACTCTGCCTTGACTGGCTGGCATTTTTGGTGCTTTTCGCGATATTCGTACTGCTCGTTGCTTCGACAAAATTCCTGTCGCTCGGCTCGATAATCGGAATGCTCCTCTACCCGATGATGCTCAACCGACTCTATCCCTACACACATGGCGGAATGTCCGAGGGAGCTGTGCCGGCAGTCGTTTCGATACTCAATGCTGTACTTGTAGTATGGCTTCACCGCGAGAACATCAAGCGTCTCTGGAACGGCACCGAAAACAAATTCAGCCTTAAGAAAAAGGATAAATTCCTGAAGGACGACTCGAAAAAATAACTTACATTTGTTCAATATACAAAATATGTGAACGAATAGAGTCTGAATTTAGACTGTAATTTTACATCAATGAATACTTATTGATGTTTGTATGAGCCTGTGATGAAATTCCGGCGCGTATTTCTAAATCCAGAAGGGGGAGGGGTCTCGCGCCCCTA
>CAZRVL010000084.1:0-8674 GCA_964603455.1 uncultured Lachnospiraceae bacterium | reverse complement strand
GATAAATTTTGCGCAAGCGGTATGATATTTTCCGTCAAAGCTCGGTATCCTTCCAAATTACCTTGAAATCCTCGAATACTATCATCATTTCTTCGTTAAAGATATATCCCGACTCTGAAGCGTCTTTTGTGAAAAAATCGATATGCTTTTTTCTCCAAGATTCAAGGCAGTCATCCTCTCCCTCACGCTTGCAAATGTCGAAGGTCATCTCACCGAATGGAATAAGCGATACATCTGTGTTTTCAAGAACACAGTATGGTCTGCCGTCAAAATCGGTCAGAATTGAAATGTCTCCCTTTTGCGGAATAGCTTCACCTTCAAGCTCATATGCCGGGTATGCCGATGAGGTTGCGGTCTTTTTACCTGTCAGTACCAAATTTAAAAGCTCATCGGCTTGTTCGCGTTCGCCGCCGAAAGCGAATACCTCCGGACATGGACGCATGGGCAGATCTGCTGAACTGAGATATTTTTTCCAAAATTTTTCGATCATAAGAGGTTTTTTCATGATCATCAGATCGCCTTCGATGTACGGCTCGAAGGCGCAGCTTTTAAGCACATTCAGGGAAGGAATATTATCCCTTTTGGTCTCGGCGATGACCTCATCTATATCTTTAAATCTTGCGGCAAAGCTGCACATTGCCTTTACTGCTTCGGTCATATAGCCTTTTTTACGGTGTTTAGCTCCGAGTCCATAGCCTATTTCGACTTTTCCGTCAATGGGAAGTCCTTTGAAATCGATCGAGCCTACAACACAGCGGTCAGTTTTTGTTATAATAATCCATAATGTGTGGAAAAAACGAGTCTCGGGCTTTGAATTTTCAACAGTCGTTAGCATAGACGTGATCATATTTCTAAAGTCGTTGTCGAGAGTCTCACCTTCATATCGGCATTCGAGTATGGCTTCAAGCTTATTTGAAGAACTCAGAAAAAGTGACAGCTCGTCCGCTGTCAGTGGATGTAAAATAAGTCTTTGTGGATAAAGCTGCATTTATGCCTTCTCCTTTTGCGAAAAATCATGATAAAAACGAATAAGATCGACCTGCCTCGGCGTGCGGAAGATCGAAGCATATGGTATAATTAAAGCAGGAGGTGATCGATATGACTTGGGAAATTTTTGCGGCACTTATGACTGTGGTAGGTTCGCTCATCGCGGTCGGTGGAGTGCTTTCAAGGCTGGTTCAGACTCTTACGAAGCTCGATGCTACGCTGAACCATCTTAAGGATGATGTAGAGCGTCTGCGTGACGACAATCACAGCTCGCACATACGGATATACGAGCGTCTCGATGAGCTCGAACGCAGATAAGCAGCGGCGGCATTTTGCCGCCGTTTTCTTTAATTATAACATATTAATAAAGTAAAGTCAAGTGAAAATTTAAATATAACGTCTTGACATAATTAAGGTTCTGTGGTATAATTTGAATTGTGATATTAAGGCGGTGTTCCGCTGTTTGATTTTTGGGAGTAAATAATGTCAGATCGTGTAATGATTGCGATGAGCGGAGGCGTTGACAGCTCGGTCGCAGCTTATCTTATGAAAAACAGAGGGTATGATTGCATAGGTGCGACCCTGAAGCTATATTCGAACGAGGATATACAGCTCGATAAAAATAAGACCTGCTGTTCGCTTTCGGATGTCGAGGATGCACGCAGCGTTGCGAATCGTCTGGGGATACCGTATTATGTTTTCAATTTCAGCGACAATTTCAAGGAAAAGGTCATCGACCGCTTTGTCGATACCTATAACAAAGGCGGAACTCCGAACCCTTGCATAGACTGCAACCGATTCATAAAATTCAGCCGTATGCTCGAACGTGCGGAGCTCATGGACTGCGGACATATAGTTACCGGTCATTATGCGAGAGTTGAGTTTGATTCCGACACCGGCAGATATTTGCTTAAGCGTGCTGCCGACAAGAATAAGGATCAGACCTATGTTCTCTGGGCATTGACGCAAAGCCAGCTTTCAAAGACATTTCTCCCGGTCGGGGAGCTTACAAAGCCACAGGTGCGTGAGATCGCCGAGGAATGCGGATTTTTGAATGCCGAAAAGCCTGACAGCCAGGACATATGCTTTGTACCTGATGGAGATTATGCGAGATTTATCGAAGCATATACCGGGAAAAAATCGCCTGACGGAGATTTCATTTCGGAAGGCAGGGTAGTCGGCAAACACAAGGGCATAATCCACTATACCCTCGGACAACGTAAGAAGCTCGGAATATCTCTCGGACATCAGATATATGTCACCGGCATAGACCCATTTAAAAACACCGTCACGCTCGGAGATGAGAAGGAACTGTTCTCGTCATCACTCGATGCACACGATATAAATATTATAGCGGCTGACAGGCTCGACAGCCCAACAAGAGTTACGGTCAAGGTTCGCTATGCCCATAAGGAAGCACCGGCAACGATCATTCAGACCGATGAAGATACGCTTCATGTTGAATTTGATGAGCCGCAGAGAGCGATAACACGCGGTCAATCCGTGGTGGCATATGATGGAGATACTGTTGTGTGCGGCGGAATAATAGACTAAAACTGATAGAATGCGTTTCTGTTTTATTATCAAAAGGGACAAAAAGCATTCTGCGCCAAAATATTTTCAGCAATACTATTGAAATATTTGAGAAAATTTGATATAATTATTAATGATGACTTTCGAGCTTTGAAAGCATCGTTTATTGCTACAGAGCTGCAAAATGCAGTTTATATACTTTTAATGAATAAACCTCTAAGGAGATAATCTAAAAATGGGAGCACAACTTACAAAAAACGATAAACGTACTTGCTACGCGGCAGAGCTTACGAAAAATGACATCGGCAAGCATGTCTGCGTTATGGGATGGGTTCAGCGTCAGCGCGACCTCGGAAGCCTGATATTCATCGATCTTCGCGACAGATCCGGAATAATCCAGCTCGCCTTTGACGAAAAGACCGATAAGAATATATTCGATACGGCATTTGCTCTTCGTTCCGAATATACACTCTGCGCAAAGGGCACAGTCCGTCCGCGTGGAGAGGGAGCTGTAAATAAGAATATCCCGACAGGTGAGATAGAGATCGCCGTTGATGAGCTTAAGGTATTCTCGCAGTCTCTGACCCCTCCGTTCGAGATCGTTGAGAACAGCAACGTCAATGCCGAGCTTCGCTTGAAGCACCGTTACCTCGACCTTCGCAGGCCCGATCTCACAAGAAATATCATAGCAAGAAGCCAGATCGCAAAGATCGCGAGAGATTATTATGCCGAAAACGGCTTCATAGATATAGAAACTCCGTGCCTTATAAAGCCGACTCCCGAGGGAGCGCGTGACTATCTCGTTCCGAGCCGCGTGCATCACGGAAAGTTCTATGCTCTGCCGCAGTCTCCTCAGCTCTACAAGCAGCTGCTCATGCTCTCCGGATTCGACAGATATTTCCAGATCGCACGTTGCTTCCGCGATGAAGACCTTCGCGCAGACCGTCAGCCTGAATTTACTCAGATCGACCTTGAGATGTCATTCGTTACTGAGGACGATGTAATGGATGTGAACGAAAAGTTCCTTGCACGTCTCTTTAAGGAATTTAAGGGCATAGATATTGAGCTTCCGCTCCGCCGCATGACTTGGAACGAAGCTATGGAGCGTTTCGGTTCGGATAAGCCCGACCTCAGATTCGGATATGAATTACAGAATATCTCTGATGTTGTTAAGGACTGCGGCTTCAAGGTGTTCTCCGAGGCTGTTGCGAACGGCGGTTCTGTTCGTGCGCTGAATATCAAGGGACAGGCAGGAAGATTTTCGCGCAAGGAGATAGACGCGCTGACGAATTTCGTAAAGTCCTATAAGGCTAAGGGGCTTGCATGGTACAAGAATGTCAACGGCGAGGTATCCTCTTCGTTTGCTAAGTTCCTGACCGATGATGAGATGGCAGCCGTTGTGAGCGCACTTAATATAGAAGCGAACGACCTTGTGTTCATAGTTGCCGACAAGAACGGAGTTGTCTTCGATTCGCTCGGTGCATTGAGATGCGAGATCGCAAGAAGACTCGATATTATCGACAAAAACAGATATGAACTGCTCTGGGTCACTGAATTTCCGCTGCTCGAATACTCGGAGGAGGACGGACGCTTCTATGCAAAGCACCACCCCTTTACGATGCCGATGGAGGAAGACCTTCAGTATGTTGATACCGACCCCGGAAAAATACGTGCAAAGGCTTATGATATAGTCATAAACGGCTATGAAGCAGGCGGCGGTTCTGTGCGTATCCATGACGGCGAGATACAGTCCAAAATGTTCGATCTCCTGTCGATGAGCCACGAAGAAGCCAATGAGAAATTCGGATTCCTGCTCGAAGCATTCAAGTATGGTGTTCCTCCGCACGCCGGAATGGCATTCGGTCTTGATCGCTTGACGATGCTCATGCTCGGAACAGAGGATATACGTGATGTCATAGCATTCCCGAAGATCCAGAACGCTTCAGAGCTTATGACGAAATGCCCGGCAGAGCCGGATGCGAACGCACTCGCTGAGCTCGGCATTGCAGTTGTCGATGAAGAAGAGAGCGAAGAATAATTTGTTCATTGACAGGGAAATGCTCATCGCTTTGTGAGCATTTCCTTTTTTGAGGAAAAACATATGGATATTTCAAAACGCAACTGTGCGCTCGATATAACAAGGATAGCCGCGCTTTTTACCGTCATATCCGTGCATTTCTTTTTAAACAATGGATTTTATAATCAGCCGATGCTCGGACTGCGTATGTGTGTTATGACCGTGATGCGTACCGGATTTATGATCTGTGTTCCGCTGTTTTTGATGCTGTCGGGCTACCTGATGAATAAAAAGACTCTTTCGGCGAAATACTATAAAGGTATAATCAAGACATTTGGGATATATGTCCTTGCAAGCATCGCCTGCCTTGTCTATAAGGTCTTGGTGCTGAAGCGCGAGCTCACGCTTGACAATACGCTTTGGGGCATACTCGATTACTCAACTGCGAATTATTCGTGGTATATCGAGATGTACATAGGACTTTTTCTGCTAATACCGTTCGTGAATCTTATCTGGAACGGTCTGCCGTCAAAGAAAGCAAAGCTCGCACTTGTGATCACCTTTATTTGCCTGACCTCTCTGCCGACTGTTACGAATATATACAATTTCGAGGTCGAGGGCTGGATAAAAACCCCATATCTTTCGACTGAATACCGTCAGATACTGCCGAATTGGTGGACAAAGCTCTATCCGCTGACATATTATTTTTTGGGCGCATTTTTAAAGGAATTTCCGCTGAAACTGAAGCAGTGGCAGAAGCTTGCGGCATATTTCGGATGTGTGCTGATCTTCGGACTTTTCAATTTCTACAGAAGCTGGGGTGGATATTTTTCCTGGTCTGTATATAACGACTGGTACGGACTTCCGAATGTCATAATGACATTTTTCGCATTCAGCTTTCTTTCATCAATAAATACCGAAAAGTATCCGAACGGTTTAAAACGTCTGCTGATGACCGTATCCGACTGTTGCCTTGGTGGATATTTGGTATCGTATATATTCGACAATTTGTTTTATGGAGAACTCAATTACAGGGTAGAAATGATATATCGACTTGAGTGGTATCCGGTAATAGTTCCGGCGGTATTCGTGTGCTCGGTGCTGTTGTCGTTCGTTTTGAATCTGATATACAAAGCTGTCGCATATGCCTGCGCGAGCATACGCAAAAAAATTAGGTAATTTTTGAACATAATCAAAAAATATCCTTTGAGTTCTTGATTTTGTAACAATTTTGTGCTATAATAGTGATAGTGATTTTGAAAGGAAGTGATGTCATGGCGGACAATAAAGCCGGAACGAAGCTCATCGCGCCGAATAAAAAGGCTCGCCATGACTACTTCGTTCTCGATACCTATGAAGCCGGAATAGAGCTTTTCGGAACTGAGGTGAAATCGATACGCCGCGGAGGAGTGAATCTTAAGGATTCATACTGTTCGATAGATAAAGGCGAGCTTTTCGTGTGGGGAATGCACATAAGCCCGTATGAGCAGGGAAATATATTCAACCGCGACCCCGTGCGCACAAGAAAGCTTCTGATGCACAAGAAGGAAATAAATAAGCTTCTCGGAACAGTGACTCAGCAAGGACTTACCTTGGTGCCGCTGTCGATGTATTTCAGAGGTTCAAGGGTCAAGCTTGAGATCGGGCTTTGTAAGGGTAAGAAGCTGTACGACAAGCGAGATGCCGCTGCCGCAAAGCAGGCAGAC
The DNA here is from genome assembly GCA_964603455.1 of uncultured Lachnospiraceae bacterium. Taxonomy (GTDB): domain Bacteria; phylum Bacillota; class Clostridia; order Oscillospirales; family CAG-272; genus Flemingiibacterium. Next base: position 2,431 of record CAZRVL010000084.1, on the reverse strand, counting down.
CGCGATATTGAGCGTGCGATGAAGTCGAGATATTGAGATCACATTATACATGGGTCTGTAAAGGTTTCGACGGGGATCTTGAAGTATAGTAAGCGGGTAGAGACGCCTGATCTCTTTAAAATTGGCAATTTTAAAATTAAACGCTAATAATACTGAATTAGCTGCTGCCTAAAGTGCAGCCGTCCTGTGAGAGAGTACTGCGGCTCTCATAAGGGCGTTGATCAGCAGTGAACGTGAGCAGCCGGTTCGCTCTTGAAGCTGCCACGCATAAAAGGGCTACCGTGCGTATGAGCCTGCCGTTTGGCGCATATGCGGGGGAAATCAAATAAGCGGATGCACCCGGAGAAAGCTATGTGGATGGATTTTCGGACACGGGTTCGATTCCCGTCAGATCCACCAATTTAATCACAGGTCGAACACCGGAGCGGTTCGACGAGAGAAGCGTCAGCTCCACCAATTACCGAAAAAGTACCGTAAATACGGTGCTTTTTGTTTTTATATACACGTTTTCGGAGCTATTATTGATAAGCGATCAGGACTTTCATGTAATTTTTTAGTCGTATGTATTCAAAATCATCCTAATATCGATAAATCCAAATTGCTTTTTTTGTGATAAACCGAAAAAATCATAAATCAGCAGAAATTTCACAAAAATCGGTTGATAAAATCGGAAAAATGTGCTACAATAATTAATAGTTGTGGGCAAAATTTCCACAGCAGTATACGTAAAAAAATAATTCAATGAGGTGAAAAATAAATGTATAACAAGAAATCAATCGAAGACATCGGCGAAGGCTTTCGCGGCAAGCGCGTTTTAGTACGCTGCGACTTCAACGTTCCCGTAAAGGACGGCGTTATCTCTGACGATAAGCGTATCGTCGGCGCACTCCCGACCATCAAGTATCTCATCGACAAGGGCGCAAGAGTCATCCTCTGCTCGCACATGGGCAGACCGCATAACGTTCTCGATGAAAAGCTCTCGCTCTCCAAGAAGGAGAAGAAGAAGATCGAGGCTATGCCCGAGACAGAGCAGGAGGCAGCAAAGGCAGCCGCTCTCGAAAAGGCAAAGGGCGACATCACAAAGCTTTCGCTTAAGATCGTAGCAGATGATCTTGCAAACAAGGGTATCAATGTTGTTCTCGCTTCCGACGTTGTCGGCGCAGACGCTCAGGCAAAGGCAGCCGCTCTTAAGGACGGCGAAGTTCTTCTTCTTGAAAACGTTCGTTTCCATGCAGCTGAGGAAAAGAACGATCCCGAATTTGCAAAGGCTCTCGCTTCTCTCGCTGAGATCTATGTAAACGACGCATTCGGAACAGCTCACAGAGCTCACGCTTCGACTGCTGGCGTTGCAGATTACCTCAAGACCGCTGTCTGCGGCTATCTCATCCAGAAGGAGATCGAGGTCATGGGCAAGGCACTTGAAGATCCGGCTCGTCCTTTCGTTGCTATCCTCGGCGGCGCAAAGGTTTCGGACAAGATCGGCGTTATCAACTCGCTCCTCGAAAAGTGCGACACCATCATCATCGGCGGCGGTATGGCTTACACCTTCTTCAAGGCAATGGGCAACGAGATCGGCACCTCCATCTGCGAGAGCGACAAGCTCGACCTCGCAAGAGAGATCATGGCTAAGGCTCGCGAAAAGGGCGTAAACTTCCTTCTCCCCGTTGACAACATCATCGGTCGTGAGTACAAGGAAGACACCACCTTCATGCGCATCTACTCCGACTCCATCCCGGACGGCTGGATGGGTCTCGACATCGGCGAAAAGACTCAGGAGCTCTTCTCCAAGACTCTCGTCGGCGCAGGCACCGTTATCTGGAACGGCCCGATGGGCGTTTCCGAGTGGGAGCACTTCGCTTCGGGTACTCGTACCGTTGCAAAGGCTATCGCTGAATCGGGTGCTATCTCGATCATCGGCGGCGGCGACTCTGCGGCAGCAGTCGAAACTCTCGGCTATGCTGACAAGATGACCCATGTATCCACCGGCGGCGGCGCATCTCTCGAATTTCTCGAGGGTCTCGAGCTTCCCGGCATCGCTTGCCTCAACAATAAATAATTTTTTGTAAAAATTCAAGAGGCGGAGACCACCTTTAAGTAAAGTGGTTTCCGCCCCTTGGACACCTCCACGCCTTCCAAAGCCCTTTTATGATAAGCTGTCACATAGAGTATAAGACTTTACGCCGATATGGGCTTAAGGCTGACAGCTCATATCGCTTATTTCGTATATCGGGCATCGGAAGCTTTGCAGCTTATAATTTAACATAATTTGAAAAAGAGGTAAATAACAATGAATAAAGCTACTCGTAAGACTGTCATCGCCGGCAACTGGAAGATGAACATGACTCCCTCTGCCACCAAGGCATTCATCGCCGAGCTTGCTCCGATGGTTGCGGGCAAGGACGGCTGCGACATCGTTCTCTGCGTTCCCTTC
>CAZRVL010000083.1:0-8895 GCA_964603455.1 uncultured Lachnospiraceae bacterium | reverse complement strand
CCAATGCTCGGTCGCGGTGACAACAGTTCCATCGTTCGCCGCGTAAATATCCGTGCCATACGGAACGGGAATGTCAACGCCGTTGTGATATTCGAGCTGTCCGGTGAGCGGACTGTTTCGATAACCGCATTCGGAGGTGATCGTGGTATACTTCGTTGGTACCGGCCAAAGCATGACACCGCCGATATACTTGCTGTTTTTCTTCTTTTCCTCTTCTTCAAGCTCTTTTATTCGAGCCTCGAACTCAGATTCGACCTTTTCGAGCTGCTTTTGGAGATTTGCCTTTTCGGATTGACTGTTTGCGATCTTCCGATTCAGCTGATCAATGTAGGTCTCATTTTCCTCACGCTTCTTTGAAAGCTCGGCTTCATCAAGAGCAAGCTGTGCTGCGACAGCTTCCTGTTCAAGCTTTTGCTCCTCAAGCGCATTCTTTTCATCGGTCAGATCGATCTTATCGTCCTTCAGCTCATTCATTATACGGTTGTCGTATTCGAGCATAGTGCCGATCCTATCGACTCGCGACAGGAAATCCGACAGGCTCTCAGCTCCAAACAGCATAGCCAAATACGAAGCATCGCCGTCCTCGTGTGTCACACGGAGACGTTCCTTGAAAAGTTCGTATTTTTGATCATATTCCGACTGCTTGTCGATTATCTCAATCTCCTTTGACGCAATGCTCTCCTCAAGGGCGGCAATGTATTCGTTCTGGAGATCGATTTTTTGGATCATCAACGTAAGTTCCTTGTCGAGCTGACTCTTGTATTCGAGCGCATCCGAGACCGAACGCGATGCCGAAGAAATATCGCTCTTGACCTTAGCCATGTCCGAACTGATCTTCGACATCTGATCCTGAAGGCTCTTGACCTTGGTATCGTTGTTGTATTTAGTTGTAGTTGCCGCGCTAACATCAAATTTCGGAGCGGTAGTTCCGACCGATGCACAGAGCATAAGCAGCACCAATATTTTTGCGATATTTTTATGTTTTTTAGAAGTCATTTTTCTCTTCATAAAATAAACCTATGCTTTCAGGTATTTTCTGGTAGAAATCGTACTTCCGATGATGCCGGTGATGATGCCGATGCCGACAAAGGCAATAGCGACCATCGCACGAATGTCATTAAAGCTGAGTATGGACAGCATATTGAAATTATCGCCGATCATTGAAACGACATATCCATACATATACCATTCGATGAAATATGCTATCGCGCTCGAAATGAGTCCGATAAGTATTCCCTCGAAAATGAACGGCAGGATAACGAACCAATCGGTCGCACCGATGTAGCGCATTATCGTGATCTCGGTTCTGCGCGAATGAACAGCTAGCTTTATCGTGTTGATTATGACGAATATGCTGACAACAAAAAGTATCACCATGAACCAGATAAGTACCATCGAAATGCCGCTTTTGAGCTTTTCAATGGTGACAGCGATGACGAGTCGGTCGTTGACCTTCGCAACTCCGTCGATCTGTCCGACCTGATAATCGAGCGTCGCAACCTTTGAATTGTCGATATATTTTATAACGAAAGAATCGCGCAGAGGATTGTCATCCGCGACCATATCGTAAATATCGGTGTATTCATCGTATCTTTCGCGTTCTTCCTCAAGTGCCTGCTCCTTCGAAACGAAGGTGACTTCACTAACGTTGTCGAGCTTGCGTATCTGATCACCTATAGCGGCGACCTCTTCATCGGTCTTGCTCGCATCAATGAAAACGACTATCTCATTGAGCAGCCGGAGCTGTTCGAGGTTGGAATCGATATTCTGCAAAAGCAGCCAGAAGCTGCCCATGACAACGAGACAGCTGACAAGAACCATGACCGAAGCGATAGTCATTATGCCGTTTCGCCAAAGACCCTTGACACTCTGCCCCAAAAAGTAGGAAACCCTGTAGCGTCTCAAAGCTTCATACCTCCCACCTGGTCGCTTATGACCTTTCCGTCCTGTATCTGTATAACGCGCTGCTTGAAATAATCGACAAGATCCTTTTCATGCGTTACAACGATGACCGTTTTTCCGCGCTTATGTATCTTTATCAGCAGATTCATTATTTCAAGCGACATTTTCGGGTCGATATTGCCGGTAGGCTCGTCCGCAATGATTATCTGCGGATTATTCGCCAATGCACGCGCCAATGCGACTCTCTGCTGCTCACCGCCCGAAAGCTGATTCGGATAGGAATTTAATTTATCTGTTAAATTTACTATATTAAGTAATGCCGGCACACGGCGTTTTATGACCTTGGAGGATTCGCCGACAACCTGCATTGCAAAAGCGACATTTTCAAAAACGGTCTTGTTCGGGAACAATCTGAAGTCCTGGAAAACGACACCGAGCTCACGGCGGTAATACGGCACTTTGAAATTCGAGATCCTCGAAAGATCATATTCGGCTAAAACATTTTTGTTTCCGACCTGCTTATTTACACGGACAGCAAGAGTTCCGCTGCTTATGCGCTCTTCACGGAGAAGCAGCTTCGTGAGCGTAGTTTTTCCTGCGCCTGACTCTCCTACGATGAAGACGAACTCTCCGTCAGCTATTTTCAGATCAACGCCGTTCAGCGCAACCGTGCCGTTCGGATATATCTTTTTTACATCTTTGAATTCAATCATTAAGCTCTACTCCGGATAATGCAAAATAAATCCGTCTGTCCGGAGTTACCCGGACAAACGAATATAAACAGATGATGACTCAATTTAAGATCAGAACTTGACCGGCTTTGAAGTGAGATACTTCTTGACCATGAGAGCGACCTTGAAGGTTATGGCATGCTCAAATTCGCGCAGATCGAGACCCGTGAGCTTGCGGATCTTTTCGAGACGATATACGAGAGTATTTCTGTGAACGAAAAGCTTGCGCGAGGTCTCGGAGACGTTGAGGTTGTTCTCAAAGAAGCACTGGATGGTCATGAGAGTTTCGCGGTCGAGACTTTCGAGGCTTCCCTTCTTGAATACTTCGTGGAGGAACATCTCACAGAGAGTGGTCGGAAGCTGATAGATAAGACGACCGATTCCGAGGTTCTCATAGCTTACTATGTTCTTTTCGGTGTCGAATACCTTGCCGACTTCAATAGCGACCTGAGCTTCCTTAAAGGAGCGTGCAAGATCCTTGATGTTGTCAACCGCAGTACCGATACCGATCGATACCTTCGCATAGAACTCTGCCGAAAGAGTGTCCGCGATGCTCTTCGCAATCTTCTCGACTTCCTTCATTTCGAAGGTCGGCTTAACTTCCTTGACAAGAACGATGTCGTGCTCACCAACCGAGATGACATAATCCTTGTTCTTGTCGGGGAACATATTCTGAACCATATCGAAAGGAAGAACTTCACTCTTTCCATAGAACTTTATAAGTATAACAACACGCATTACATCGGCATTGAAATGAAGCTCCTTGGACTTTAAGTAAATATCGCTCGGAAGAATATTATCAAGTATTATATTTTTGATAAACGAACCCTTATCGTATTTTTCATCGTAAAGATTTTTGATCTGATTGAGCGAAACCGACAAGAGCATACCGATCTTTTCGGCGAGCTTGTCTTCGCCTTCACAGAATACGATATATTCGGGCTTTGCGGTCTGACCGATCTGGCGGTATGTAAAGCCACCGGTCGTAATTGTATCAGAGGAGTAGATGATCTCATCGCGGATACCCTGGCAAGTCTCACCGATCTTGGTAAGCTCACTGCAAGCTATGATAACTCCGTTCTCATCAACGACTCCTATAACGCGATCGACCGCGTCCTTCATCTGATGGATAACACCCTGGAATAATCTGTTTGACATAAAGCGACCTCTTTCAACTTTCTATGGTTTTAAATTTTTCTAAAAAACATTTTTTGTGTGGAATCTCCACTATATTATACACCCGATTTTATATTTTTTCAATAGTAAAATCGGAATATTCACCAAAAATTCACATCATCTTTAACACGTAAACTATAGCAACGACCACATATGCCGCAAGCATCGCAGCAATCGCATAAGCCGAAGCAGCCGGAGCGACAAATCCGATGATACCGCCGGCGATGAGGAAGACCGCGCCAACGATGAACGGATAAGCATTTCCGCCGATCATATGCTTTTTCTTTCCGAGCGAGACAGTCCCCTTACCCGAGATATGTACTATCGCAAGGATTATACCGAGAACCGCGATAAGTATGCAAAGAACACCGCAGAGCGCAGCCACAGCCTTGCCGAAGGTCGAATAGAATTCGACTTCACGGAGCTTCATGAGCACGAGTCCGAGAGCAGTCATTATCGAATAGATAAAGAAATCCTTCGAAAAAGTGATATATACAAGGTACAAAACACCGACACATACAAGACCGACAACGATCAAGGAAGCGTCAAAAGTAAATCTGTAGCCGAGCATCGCGCCGAAAAACACGATTCCCGCGCCGAGCAGATTCCATTTTGTGAATATCTTTTCGCTGTCATCTATGCCCTTTTTCGTTCTCATAACGAACAAAGCTATCGAACCGACAAGAGCCGCCGCCGAAAGGATCAAAAGCGGAGTAAGCCAGCGTGTTATGAAAGCGACTTCGTTATCAATGTTCTTCTTCGCGACGAGCATGACCAGCGCGCCGACAAAAACCGAAACAAAGACAATTGAAAGTCGATTTACACGAAGATCATTCTGAGATTGTAGGCGGAGTTTTTCCGCTTTTTTCTGTTTCTGTTTTAATTCGTTGCTCACCATAAAATACCATGTCCAAGTAAGGACTTCCTTAATGAATTTTTTGACGGAAAACCGTCAGCTTGACGAATACCGTCAAAGCTCGAACCTGTAGGCTATGCAGGCAAGAGCGAAACCCGAAGCTGTTTCACAGCGCAGGATGCGTTTACCGAGTCCGCAAAGCTCAAAGCCACAGGCTCTTGCTTTTTCGACCTCGACCGGCGAGAACCCGCCTTCCGCCCCTATCACGATCGAAATATCGGAAGGATGCGCAGACTTGTATTTTTCTTCAAGCAGTGTTCTTATCGACAAGGTGTCGTCACCCTCATAGAAAAATAATTTAAGCTCGCACTTTCCCGCCTCAGACAGCATATCATCGAACGAGAGCGAGTGCTTTACGGCAGGAATGCTTCCCCGTCCGCATTGCTTGGCAGCCTCAAGTGCGATGCGATTCCATCGTTCGAGCTTTCGTTCTTCCTTCGAAGGCTCGATCTTTGCAACACAGCGGCTCGATTCGAACGGAATTATCTCCGAAGCACCCGATTCGACCGATTTTTGAATTATCGTATCGAGCTTGTCCGATTTCGGCAGAGCCTGGAACAGCTTTATATACGAATAAGGCTCGGTATCCGAATCGGCTTCTGACAATATCCGTGCGCGAACCGTGTTTGACGTAAATTCCTCCAAAACACAGGTATATACCTTCTTCTGCATATCGCATACAGTTATCTCCTCACCCGGACGCATTCGAAGCGAGCGCGAGATGTGAAGCGCGTCATCACCTTCAAAGAGCGCGTATCCGTTGCTGATATTCGATTTTGGCAGGAAAAAACGCGGCATTGTGATCCTCCGTCATAAACGTGTTCGGTAAAACAGACAGGAAATCGGCTCTCATTTCGTCGAAAGAGACTCATCGAAGTCTGTCTAATATTATTATACTACATTTTCGTGATTTTGTCAAATGTTTTTGAGAAAAAATTGTAAAAAAATTTTAAAAAAACCGTCGAAAAGCTGATTTTTTTGAAAAAAGTCATCGAAATTCAGCGTTTTTGGCAAACCATCGCGACCCAATCCGACTCTCTTGCGGTCTCAACGATGTCAAATCCGTTGCGCTCCATTGCCGCACGGACATCAGCTTCGTAGCGTTCGATGATTCCGGAGCATATGAGATACGCGCCGTCCTTTATGTAATTGCCAATATCATCCGACATTCTGACGATTATATCGGCAACTATATTCGCAACTGCAAAATCAAATTTTCCGCCCGAAAGGTCAACATCCTTCAGAAGATCCGAAACTCCGCAGGAAATATTTGTAAGCTCGTTGTCCTTGACATTTTCCTTCGCGACACGGACTGCGACCGGGTCAATGTCATAAGCAAAGCACTCCTTCGCGCCGAGCTTCGAGGCACAGATAGCGAGTATTCCGCTGCCTGTTCCGACATCGAGCATTCTCTGACCGGGAACGATGTATTTCTCTATAAGTCCGCAGACAAGTCTCGTCGTCTCATGTGTGCCTGTTCCAAATGCCATTCCGGGGTCCATTCGAACGATGATCTCGCCCGGCTTTTCCTCGTATTTCTCCCACATCGGTACGATGACCAGCTTCTCGCCGACCTTTATCGGATGATAATATTTCTTCCACGCGGTAGACCATTCCTCTTCGTCAACACCGATAAGCTCGATCTTCGTATCGATTCCCTCTGCGCTGAATCTGTCGCGCAAAAACGCTGTGTAATCGTTATAATTTCTGTCCTCCGGAACATAAATAGACACCGCGCCCACCGACTTGTCCGCATTCAAAATGTTCTCATCGATCAGATCTCCGTAGCAAGTCTTAAGCCCGGTCTCTATGTCGCTGTAATCCTCGATCATTATCCCGTTGTCAAGCATACTCATTATCGCCGCCGCACGTTCTATATCCTCAGTCTTAACGGCTACCCTTAGCTGTGTCCAGTTCATAATTATCTCCTTGATATTATAATAACTTAGAGGAGGAGAGAACCCACTTTTAAGGAAAGGGGGTTCTCCCCTCCTCCAAACTTCCTCCCCTTTCCCCTAAACCTTTATACAAAAGGCTTATTGAGACAAGTGAGGAAGATAAATTTTATGCACGACTCATTCGCGCTCACTTGATTGTGTAGATAAATTTTAAATATGTCGGCGATCTCATTCGTCCGCTATAAGCCTTTACGTAGTAGTTCGATCGGAGAGCAAGCATAAAAATTCAAAATCCATCGCCGTCGTAACTCTACTATCCTCGACTCCGCCAACCTATCCATGCCATGTATAAAAGTTTTTGGAAAATGTGGGGGGCAGGTGGGAGGAAAAACCTTTTTTTCCAAAAAGTTTTTTCCTCCACCCTGCTTCAACCCAATCACTTATTAAACATCTTTTTGAGGTTTTTTAGGAAGCTTTCGCGTTTGGTGTTGTTTTTTTCGCCGAGACTTTCGGAGAATTTGCGAAGGAGGTCTTTTTGGGTTTCGGTGAGGCCCTTGGGGGTTTCGATATTTACCATAAAGATAAGATCGCCGCGTGACTTGGAATTAACATACTGAATACCTTTACCACGCAGAGTGAACTGAGTGCCGTTTTGAGTACCCTCAGGGATATTGTAGGTCTCTTTGCCTTCAAGTGTAGGTATCTCGATCTCGCCGCCGAGAGCTGCCTCAGCAAAGGTTATCGGCACTTCGCAGTATATGTTGTAGCCATCGCGCTCGAATATCGGATGCGGTCTGACAGTGACCTGAACGATAAGATCTCCGGACGGACCGCCGTTTCGACCGGTGTCGCCCTGAGAGCGTATAGCTATCTTCTGACCGTCGTCAATACCTGCCGGAATAGTAACTTCAAGCTTCTTTGTGACCTTTACATATCCCTTGCCCTTGCAGTATCCGCACGGGTCCGAGATCTTCTTGCCTGAACCGTGACAGTCATCGCATACCTTTGTCGTCTGGAACATACCGAGAGCCGTGCGCTGTGAGACTCTCACCTGACCCGTGCCGTGACAGGTCGGACAGGATTCGATCTTAGAACCCTTTTTCGCTCCGGTCGCATCACATTCGGGGCATTTCTCTATCCTTCCGAAATTGATGTCCTTCTTGCAGCCGAATGCTGCTTCCTCAAACGAAATTGCAACTCTCTGCAAAATATCGCCGCCGCGTGCCGGACCGTTCGCACGTGAGGATTGACCCGATGCACCGCCGCCGAAAAAGCTCGAAAATATGTCGCCAAAAATATCACTGCTGTCAAATCCGCCAAAGCCACCAAAACCGCCTTCGCCAAAGCCTGCCTGAGGATCGACTCCGGCAAAGCCGTACTGATCGTATTTTGACTTCTTGTCGGGGTCTGAAAGCACAGCGTATGCCTCATTGACCTCTTTGAACTTCTGCTCGGCTTCCTTGTCGCCGGGATTCATGTCGGGATGATATTTTTTTGCCAAAGCGCGGTAGGCTTTTTTGATCGCCGCTTCGTCAGCCGATTTGTCTATGCCGAGCACTTCATAATAATCACGTTTGTCTGCCATATTTATTTGCAAATGCTTTCGCGATGCGAAAGCTTCCTTTCTGTTCCTTCTCGCAGCCGATCGGATCAGCCACATGATAAGTCAGTCCGAGAACCATCTCGAACCATTCCGCCTCAAAAAATTAAAAAATCCGTTAAGATTTTTTCGAACAATTAATTATACTATATTTAAACCTCTAAATAAAGAGTTATTTTGTAAATTTCTATCGAATAATCGCGTATCTCACAAAAACGGCGGCAACCGCCGCAAATTAAACCTGTAATTTGCTTTGATTGCCGTCTCAATTTGCGTTAAAGGATTATTTGTCGGTCTTGTCTTCGAAGTCGGCATTGTAATATGTGCCGTCCGAACCGTTCTGACCGCCCTGTGCATTCGTGTTCGGATCAAATCCCTGACCCTGCGCACCCTCTGCGCCGCCCTGCTGCTGATAGAGCTTTTCGGAGATAGCGTAGAATGCCTTCTGGAGAGCCTCGGTGTCAGCTTTGATCTGCTCGGTGTCACCGTTCTTTACAGTCTCCTTGAGCTTTTCGATAGCCTCAGTAACGGGTGCCTTTTCAGCGTCCGTAACCTTGTCGCCGAGATCGGTGAGGGTCTTTTCGGACTGGAAGATCATAGCCTCTGCCTGATTCTTGACCTCGACAGCTTCCTTCTGCTTCTTGTCTTCCTCTGCAAACTTCTCCGCATCCT
>CAZRVL010000082.1:4975-8968 GCA_964603455.1 uncultured Lachnospiraceae bacterium | reverse complement strand
CGAAATGGCACGTGACGAGGCACGACACGGCATGGCATTCGAAGGTCTGCTCAACAGATATTTCGGCGAAAAGAAGTAATAAAACTAACGAAAATATCCCCGTGAAGCTTGACTTCACGGGGATATTTTAATTAATTGTAAATTTTATTCGGTGAGAAAATCTATTACGCTCTCATAGTGGGCGGTGACTGCCTCGAACTGCGATTTGATCGTTGAAACAACGGTGTTTTCATCGCGGATGATCTTCGATAGCTTCGTGACCCAACCGTCCCAGCCGTTGTAGAGATATGCGAAGTCAATGACTCTCGAATCGAGTATCTCGCGCAGCATTTTTATTGATTCTTCATCGCGAGTGCCTTTTTGCTCGATCGCGACACCGATGTATACCGGTATTACATCGCTGTAGGAATACGCACTCATCGCTTCTGTCAATGCGCCGATCATTTCGAGATTTTTCGCGGTCGTCGGAACGACCATGACTGATGCGCCGCCGTCAACTACCGTACGGTATTCTTCCTGTGTTTCATCGTACTTCGGGAGCGGCAAAACTCCAAATTCATCTGCCATATTTCGCATATTGAAATCGGGATTCACCAGATCGTTGACCTGCATTGCTTCAAAAAAGTACGCGGCTCTTCGGGCACCGATCCTTGCGAACCTTGCTCGTTGCGTCATGGCAGAGCCGAGGTCCTTCATTTTTGTAGAACAGTTTCGAGAGCTTTGTGAGAACGTCAACAGTTTATTCCGATTCGATATGTGTTGAAATTGTAAAATCTTCGTTAAGCTCGACTATCTTTGAATCTGTTCCATAGACGAATGCACCCAAAATACAGCAAATAAAAGAAGATTTTCTATCATTTGACGATAAACGTATGCTTCGTTGTTTTAACGATCGACCGTTCGGGCAGCAAAATAAATTGGTGTTGCCGATCTCAGTGTTTGATAAATGTGTATCGAGAATGGAAAAAGCGATAGAACTTTATGAAACGGATTCGCCGAATTCCGAGCTGATATTGATAGCAGATTTTCTATATACTCTGAGCGATGTGAATGATGTTTTTGATGATCTGCATAATTCGGTTCAGAATGTTGGTGTTTCGGAGCTGATTGATAAAACTTTTTTGTATATAAATGAAAATCTTGCCGATATACGCAAGACAGATGAGGTCGCGAAGGCACTTTACGTCTCACGCGAATACCTTTCGCGGACATTTTCACGCGAGACCGGCACTACACTCGGCGCATACATATTGAAGAAAAAATCGCCGCCGCGAAGTCACTGCTTTCAGCCGGCATTCCCGCGACCGAGGCTTCGATACGCAGCGGATTTGACAATTATTCGTATTTTATTCAAATTTTCAAACGCGAGACTGGCATGACACCGAAGCAATGGAAGAAAATGGATGAAAAGAAGGCCACAATATTGACATAATGTCATTTTGTCGTGCAGAGCAGGTCGATAAATCCGATGACGAGTCTGCGCTGACTTTTATCGAGCTTTGAAAATTTGCGTTTCAGTTCGGCTTCCAAATAGTCATCGCTCTCGACGATGCTGCCGTCAAGAAGATATGAAATTTCACATCCGAAGATTGAGCTGAGTCTTGAGAGCATTTCAAGGCTCGGTTTTGTGAGATTTCGCTCCATTTGACCGACATAACCGACCGAAACTCCGAGCTTTTCTGCGAGATGCTCCTGCGTAAGGTGAGCTGCGGTGCGGCATTTTTTAATGCGTGTTCCTATAAGATTGTAATCTATACTCATTTTTTGACCATACCTTTCGTAAATTTTGCAGTTTTAAACGTTTTTGGTGCATTAAAATATCATAAATCGAAACACATATTCTCGAAATATCAAAAACTGGTTGATCTTTTTTATGATAGCTGTATGTTTATTATAATAGCTATTACTAAAAAAATGTAGATAGCAATAAGTAATAATTTTAGTTATAGATATTGACAAATAGATGATTTTGTGATATAATTATTTTGCGGCAAAGCGATTTGTCGCAAAAGGGGTTGGGATACCACGGTCATTCCAAGCTGTGCGGTCGGTTTTTCCGACCGCATTTTTAAATTATTTACATCAAATATGTTGACAAGCGTAATAAAAGATGCTATAATATAATAATGAAGAAAATTATTTTGGAGGACTAATTCATGAATTATTCTAAAATACGTGCCGGCATAGTCGGCGCAACAGGCATGGTCGGTCAGAGATTCATCACTCTGCTTCAGAATCACCCCTATTTTGAGCTCACCGCGCTCATCGCGTCTCCGCGTTCGGCAGGGAAGACCTACGAGGAAGCTCTCGGCGGTCGCTGGAAGCTTCAGACTCCGATGCCTGAGTCGGTCAAAAATATGATAGTTCACGATTCGTCGAAAATCGATGAAGTTAAGCCGCTTGTTGATTTTGTTTTTTGTGCAGTTGATATGAAAAAAGACGAGATCAAGGCACTCGAAGAGGCATATGCAAAGGCTGAGATCCCGGTCGTTTCGAACAACTCGGCGAACCGTTGGACACCCGATGTTCCGATGGTGATACCGGAGATCAACGATTCTCACCTCGAAGTCATTGCCGCACAGCGCAAGCGTCTCGGCACGAAGCGCGGATTTATAGCTGTCAAGCCGAACTGCTCGATACAGTCGTATGTTCCTGCGCTCACTCCGCTTTTGAAGTGGCATCCGACACAGGTAGTTGCAACGACCTATCAGGCTATATCCGGTGCAGGAAAGACCTTCCGTGAATGGGAAGAAATGGTAGATAATGTCATTCCGTATATCGGTGGCGAGGAGGAAAAGTCCGAGCAGGAGCCGCTTCGTGTTTGGGGTCATGTCGAAAACGGCGAGATCGTTAAGGCTGATGCGCCGCTCATCACGACACAGTGCATAAGAGTTCCGGTAACTGATGGTCATACGGCGGCTGTTTTTGTTAAGTTTGCCGAAAAGCCCACGAAGGAGCAGATACTCGAAGCATGGGCAAATTATTCGGGCAAGCCGCAGGAGCTTGGACTTCCGCACGCTCCGAAACAGTTTATTCATTATTTTGAAGAGGATAATCGTCCTCAGGTAAATTTGGATCGCAATCTCGAAGGCGGAATGGCTATTTCGATTGGAAGACTCCGCGAGGATACTTTATTTGATTATAAATTTGTGGGTCTTTCACACAATACACTTCGTGGTGCAGCAGGCGGAGCTGTTGAAATTGCCGAGCTCCTTTACCGTGAGGGCTATCTCACAGCGGAGGTCTGATAATTTATGAAGCAAAATATTCTTATAGTCGGTGGCGGTGGACGTGAGCACGCCATCGCTGTAAAGCTCGCGGAAAGCCCGAATTGCGGTAAATTGTGGTGTGCACCCGGAAACGGCGGCACGGCTGAAATATGTGAAAATCTACCGATAAAAGCGACAGACGTAGAGGGCATCGTCAAGGCTGCTAAGGAATTGGCGGTCGATCTGGTGTTTGTTGCGCCTGATGATCCGCTGATGCTCGGAACGGTAGACCGTCTCGAAGCCGAAGGAATACGCGCATTCGGCCCACGCCAAAATGCTGCGATAATCGAGGGCAGCAAGGTATTTTCGAAGGATCTGATGAAAAAGTACAATATTCCTACTGCGGGATACGAGGTCTTTGAAAATTCATCCGATGCTATCGAATATATAAAACAGCAAAATTCCTTCCCGACAGTCATCAAGGCTGAGGGGCTTGCGCTCGGAAAGGGCGTAATAATTGCCGAGGATCTCGCGGCTGCCGAAGCCGGAGTTCACGAGATCATGGATGACAAGGTGTTCGGAGATGCCGGAAACCGCGTGGTCATCGAAGAATTTTTGACCGGTCCGGAGGTCTCGGTGCTCGCGTTCACAGACGGAAAAACCGTGAAGCCGATGGTCTCTGCACAGGATCATAAGCGTGCATTCGATCACGACAAGGGTCCGAACACCGGCGGAATGGGCACGTTTTCGCCGAGTCGCATAGACACACCTGAGCTTGCCGAGC
>CAZRVL010000082.1:0-4965 GCA_964603455.1 uncultured Lachnospiraceae bacterium | reverse complement strand
CTGCTATGGCGAACGAAGGACGCACGTTCAAGGGCGTTATCTATTTCGGACTCATGATCACGAAAAACGGTCCGAAGGTCATCGAATACAACTCGCGCTTCGGCGATCCCGAGACGCAGGTCGTTTTGCCGCGCCTTGAGACTGATTTTATTGATATAATAAATGCTGTTATCGACGAAAAGCTCGATGAGATCGAGATAAAATGGGACGATAACGCTTGCGTTTGTGTCGTTGCGGCATCTGGCGGCTATCCGGTGAAGTACGAAAAAGGCTACGAGATCACGGGTCTCGACTGGTTCAAGGACAAGTCAGACTGTGTTGTCTTCCATGCAGGAACGACCTTGAAGGATGGCAAGCTGTTGACATCCGGCGGACGAGTTCTCGGCGTTACGGCAAAGGGAAGTGACCTCGATTCTGCGATAAAGCGCGCTTATGAAGCGGTCGAGCACGTTGAATTTAAGGATATGCACTATCGCCGCGATATAGGAATCAAATAATTCTGCAACGTGCGTTGCAAAATCAAATAATAAAAATAATATGCGTTGCATAATAAATGGTATGTAACGCATATTATGCAACATGAGTTGCATAACGATTAGAATGTTTAAGCTTTATGCAACACGTGTTGCAAATAAAAATTCAGGAGGAGCAGAGAATATTGATCTGCTCACAAATTATGAACAACGATTATAGGTCAAATGACCTTTTAAAGACAGTTCAGCAGAAGCTGCCGACTTTTTCGAAGGGGCAGCGTCAGATCGCACTTTTCATGACCGAGCATTATGACAAAGCGGCATACATGACCGCCGCGAAGCTCGGCTCACTTGTCGGAGTTTCGGAATCGACGGTCGTGCGGTTTGCGATCGAACTGGGGTTTGACGGATACCCGGAGCTTCAGCATTCGCTTCAGGAGCTTATCCGAACGAAATTGACCGCGCTTCAGCGTATCGAGATCACGAATGATCGCATTGGCGACTCTGATCTGCTTGAAAAAGTGCTCTGTTCGGACATCGACAAAATAAAAAGAACGCTCGAAGAGGTCGATCGCAAGAGCTTTAATTCGGCAGTTGATGCGATGATAGCGGCGAAAATGGTCTATATCATCGGAATGCGCTCGTCATCGTCACTTGCGAGCTTCATGTATCACTATCTGAGCCTGATTTTTCCGCACGTTCGACTGGTCAGAACGACCTCCGGTTCGGAGATATTCGAACAGATCCTGCGAATTTCGAAGGACGATGTTATAATCGGAATCAGTTTTCCGCGCTATTCAAAGCGCATAATCAACGCACTCGAATACGCAAAAAAACAATCGGCTCATGTCGTTGCGATAACCGACAGCCATCTTTCACCGATAGCGAAGCCGGCGGATGATCTACTTTTGGCAAAAAGCGATATGGCATCCTTTGTCGATTCACTCGTTGCGCCGCTTTCGATAATAAATGCGCTTATTGTTGCTATCGGACGGAAAAAACAGGATGAGATAACCGAGACCTTCGGACGGCTTGAAAAAATTTGGGACGAGTACGACGTGTATGAAACTCCGCGTGATACGGAGGGTAATTAGTATGAAACTTGGAATAATCGGAGCCGGAGCTGCCGGAATGTCGGCGGCGATTTTTGCGCGTGAGCTCGGAGCGGATGTTACGCTTATAGAACGCAATGATCGTCTTGGAAAAAAAATACTCATCACTGGAAAAGGTCGATGCAATGTCACAAACAACAGTGACATAAACACGCATATTTCTAACATTCCTACAAATCCGAGGTTCATGTATGCGCCGCTCAACGGATTTACACCGCAGGACACTATGGCATTTTTCGAGGAACTTGGGGTGGCATTGAAGACCGAGCGTGGCAATCGAGTTTTCCCGGTATCAGACCGTGCCGCAGATATTTGCGGTGCGTTGAAGCGAAAAATCGATAGATCGGGTGTGAATATTTTACACGAGCGCGCAGAAAAGCTGTTGATCTCAGGCGCATATAATAAGGAAGAAAAAAGTCGTGCGAAGCTTGTTGGGGTCAAGACTGATGCCGGTGAACACGAATTCGATGCGGTTATTTTATCGACAGGCGGCGCATCATATCCGCTTACAGGCTCGACCGGAGACGGCTACAGAATGGCGGCTGAGGTCGGACACACTATAATTCCGCTGAAACCTGCGTTGGTTCCGGTCGAATGCGATGAAAAGTGGGTCAGTGAGCTTATGGGATTATCGCTGAAAAATGTCAATTTGAGAGTGGTCGATCAGTCGGAAAATGAAGTGTTTTCCGAACAAGGTGAACTGCTATTTACCCACTTTGGGTTGTCAGGACCATTGATATTGTCTGCTTCGAGCCACATGAAGAAGTTGCCGGGAATGCGCTACAAAATGATGATAGACATGAAGCCGGCACTCGATTTTCAGACGCTTGATAAGCGATTACAGACAGATTTTGCTAAATTTGCCAACAAAGATTTTGTCAATTCGCTAAATGATTTACTTCCGTCAAAGCTAATTCCGATCGTAATCAGGCTTTCGGGAATTGATGAACGAAAAAAAGTAAATGTCATAACACGCGAAGAACGTCATCGTTTGCTGAAAGTGTTAAAAGAATTCATCTTGACAGCTGTAAAATTTAGACCAATAGATGAGGCAATAGTCACATCCGGTGGAATTTCGACTAAGGAGATCTCACCGAAAACTATGGAATCCAAATTGGTCGAAGGCTTGTATTTTGCCGGAGAAGTGATTGATGTTGACGCATATACCGGCGGATTCAATCTGCAGATCGCATTTTCGACTGCACATTGTGCGGCAAATGCTGTTTGTGGAATGATTTGATGACGCTTGTTGCATAATATATAAAATATCGCAACAAGCGTTGCAATATAAAAATACGAATCGCAACACTTGTCGCAAAATGCCATTTGAAAGGAGAATTATTTTATGGTAAGGATCGCATTTGACGGACCGAGCGGCGCGGGCAAATCTACGCTTGCAAAAGCCATTGCAAAACGGTTGAATATTACATATCTCGACACCGGCGCATTGTACAGAACGGTAGGATTGGCTGTTAAACTGCATGCGATAGATCCTGAAAATGCATCGGCAGTCACCGAGCTTCTGAAGACGATAACGGTCGATGTTGAGCTTGAAAACGGCAATCAGGTGGTCTATCTTGACAAAAAATCGGTCGGGGATTCGATAAGGACTCCCGAAATGTCAATGTATGCTTCAAAGGTTTCGGCAATACCGTCCGTGCGTGAGTTTTTGCTTGAAACTCAGCGCGGATTTGCCCGAAAAAATTCGGTGATAATGGACGGAAGAGACATCGGAACGGTTATTTTGCCGGATGCGGATGTGAAATTTTTTGTCACTGTAAGACCTGAAGAGCGTGCAAGGCGGCGTTTGAAGGAACTTACCGAAAAGGGAATCGAAACGAATTTTGAGGATGTTCTCAGCGATATGCAGGCACGTGATCTGGCTGATTCGACCCGTGCGACTGCGCCGGCGATAATGGCGAAAGATGCGATAGAGCTTGACAATTCGGGCGATTTTGACGAGGTTGTCGAGAAGGCTGTTTCTATAATTTTGGAGCGTACAAAATGAATTTCTACGAACGCGCCCACAAATATCTTTCAAGTGCAATAAAAAAAATTTTCAGAATCCGCGTTGAAGGGGCTGAAAATGAACCGCTCGAAGGCGGCTATCTTGCGTGTGCAAATCACATTTCGCTGCTCGATGTGCTTGTCATGGCGGTCGCAACTCAGAGACAGATACAATTTATGGCGAAAAAAGAGCTGTTTGACATACCTTTTCTCGGAAAATTGATCACTTCTCTTGGCGCATTTCCAGTCGATCGAAAGGGAAATTCGGTCGGATCTATAAAAAAATCGATTTCCATATTGGAATCCGGCGGTGTTGTCGGAATGTTTCCGCAGGGACATCGATTTTCCGGTAAGGAACTTGAATCTACACGAAATGAAATAAAAGGCGGCGCAGCTATGGCGGTCTGGCACGCAAAAGTGCCTGTTTTACCGATGTATATCGAGACTAAAAATGCGCGTGTCAGACTTTTTCGTCCGATAACCATCCATATTGGAAAGCCGATAGAATACGCTGATTTTTCCTTTGAAAAAGGCGGATCGAACGAATATGACAGGGGCGCAAAGCTGATATTTGACGAAATAATTATGTTGAAGAACAGTGCTGCGCCTGTCGAAAAAAACAATTGATAACACTTGTTGCAAAATGCGAGTTATTCTACAACAAGCGTTGCAGAATAGTATGTAAGGGAGTCGAAAATAAGTATTATGCCTGAAATATTTGTAGCATCACTTGCCGGATTTTGCTTCGGCGTAAAGCACGCAGTCGATGCGGTCGAGACGGCTCTGGTATCAAAGCAGCGCGTTTTCACGCTCGGAAAATTGATACACAATCCAAATTATTTGGCATCACTCGAAGAAAAAGGCGTTCGCGTTATAGGCGAGGACGACTTGGATTTTATATTTTCGACAACTTGCGAATCGCTTCCTACAATAATATGCACACGCGCTCACGGGATACCTCGCGGTCTTTCTGAGCGACTAAACAGGATGGCTTCGGGAAATCCGTATTTGACGATCGTTGATTGCACCTGTCCGCATGTTAGACGTATTCAACAAATCGCAGAGCGCAAAACCGATGAAAGATCTCTGTTTTGCATACTCGGAGATTCTTCGCACCCTGAGGTTCAGGGAATCGTAAGCTATGCGAACTGCGATTTTATAGCTGCTCCAACGGCTGATGAACTGATTTCTGCTCTGGAAAATGTCAATTTGACTAATAAAAATATAATTTTGACCGCTCAGACTACACAAAATCTACAAGAATGGCAAAAGACACAAAAAGTTTTAAAAACATCTTATTTCAATTCACAAATTTATGATACAATATGTAGTGTAACAGAAAATAGGCAGAATGAAGTCTCGAAGCTATCCCG
>CAZRVL010000081.1:0-9177 GCA_964603455.1 uncultured Lachnospiraceae bacterium | reverse complement strand
GCAATACACACATAAGCGGTTACTGCTTATATAGTATAACTCATATCCAACAAAAATGCAAGGCTTTTCCATTTTATCATAGAAAAATCTTTCGTATCAGATAATAGAATACAATCTATTATGTAAGTGTTAAATCAATGAAGAACTAAAGGATGTTTATGTTTTTGGTGTCTTATCTGTAGTCATTATCTGCCATTTCTCCTAAAACTATCATAACACAAAAAGCCACGAAGAACGCAAACCGTTCACTCATTCCTGTATTATGAATCAAAATCCCTCCTATTATAAAGGTAGGAAAAATAAACCATGCGAAAAATATTTTTAAGGCTTCTAGTCTATGTCCTTTAGCAATGAAAATACCGATAAGAAGATAAAATAAGAATCTCATTTATATCAATCTTCCTTTTTATGGATTCTTACAGAATAACCATATTTTTCTACTATTTCTGCTATTTCCGTATACTTAATAGAACGGTTGTTTATTTTCCTATTTAAGCCTTGTGGTATCTGTCCAATCTCTTTAGCTAATTGTGTTTCTGTTCTTCTAATACTCCATAGAAAATCAATCCAGTCTTTTTTTAAGTCCATATAGTATCACTCCTTCTATTTATATTTTCTATCTAAATAAAGGAAGCTTTACGATCCTTTTCTCATGCAAACCTTCTTATGCTTCATTATGTTTTATAGTTCCATATATAGAACATCATGTTTTTTGTTATTTTATCAACTTTTTTTTTGCATTATAAGACTTATATTGGATTCAAATGCTATTTTGCATGAGAAAAGGACTATATCTGCACAGTGGCAAATATAGTCCTCTCTTGGTACGTTATTCTTATTGGGCTGCTTCAGCCGTATCGCTTGCTTCTTGCTCAGCCTGTGCGGCTTGTGCGGCAGCGATGTCTTCTTCTGTCGGCATCGGTACAGCAGGCTCTTGGCGAGCTGCGTATTGTGCATCAGCGGCTTCGATATCGCGTTCGGTGACACCGAGGCTGGAGGATACATAGACCGGCTCAATCGTGAGCTTGAGTTTTTCCATGCCACGTTCTACGGTCAGCTTGAGCGGAGTACCGTCGATGTTGGTGCGGTTCAGCATCGCATCGAAGTATACATAGCTCATTTTTTCTATTTTTTTGCCATTGATGGCAACGATGACATCGCCTGCTTGCAGACCTGCCTTGTTAGACGGGCCGTTCTCAGCGACTTCTTCTACCAATACGTGTTCATCGGTGATGTCCGCTGCCGGTGTGAAACCGATCCAGTAGCCACCGTTGAAGCCAAGCTTGATTTGGCGGAGACATTCGAGCGTGTATGCCGCTTCTTCTTCTACTTCACTGCGGTATTGTTTTGGATATTTTTTTTGCTTCTCCCAAGAGAGTACGGATATTTTTTCATCTGGGGTGCCTTCTCCCGTGATACGCTGTAATTCGAGCGACAGCTCCAGCTTCTCATCTTCTTGTTCTACAAGGCGGTAGATATGACGCGTCTTGGCATCGCTGCCCCAGTCGAGTGTACCGCTATATTGTTGTTCGAATATCAGCTCATTGTCAGCACCGGCAACAGCAGTCATACCGCTGTTGGTCGATACGGTGGTGATGGCGTTCTTGATTTTGTCAGCGGATACGCCTTCTAATACGATTGTCTCTTGTGCCTGTGCGGGCATGATGGTGCTAAAGCAAAGAAGCGATAATACGCAAAGTGTTTTTTTCAACATGATGATGTCCTCCTCTAATATCAATTCTGCTGCATGCTAGTCGCGATAATGCTCTCTGAGGAAAGCTATCTCGTGTGCGTAGCCGTCCAGCTCGTTGGGTGTCTCTAAGAAAAACGGCAGTCCCTTGAGTCGTGGATGGTTGATGACGCGAATAAGTGCATCTGCTCCTATCTTGCCTTCGCCTATCTTGGCATGGCGATCCTTGTGGCTGCCACGCTCGTTCAGGCTGTCGTTCATGTGGATTGCCTTGAGGCGATCAAGCCCGATAATACGGTCGAATTCGTCCAGTACGCCGTCAAGGTCGTCTATGATGTCGTAGCCGGCATCGTGGATGTGACAGGTGTCCAGGCATACGCCCATCTTGTCTGAGAGGGTAACGCCGTCTAAGATGGCACGTATCTCTTGGAAGGTTCTGCCGACCTCTGTCCCCTTGCCTGCCATTGTCTCAAGCAGTACGGTCGTCGTCTGCTGTGGTGTCAGAATCGCATTCAATAGCTCGATAATCTGCTGTATGCCGACTTCTGTGCCTTGCTTGACGTGACTGCCCGGGTGGAAGTTGTACAGGTTATTGGGCAGGTATTCCATCCGCATGAGATCGTCTCGCATCGTCTCTAGGGCGAACTGTCTTGTTGATGCGTCTGCCGAGCAGGCATTGAGCGTGTATGGTGCGTGTGCCAACAGCGTCGCGAAGCCATGTTCCTTCGCCAGTATCAAGAATCTCTCAATATCCGCAGGGTCAATCGGCTTCGCCTTGCTACCGCGAGGGTTGCGAGTGAAGAACTGGAAGGTATTCGCTCCGATAGCAAGAGCGGTCTTGCCCATCGCTTCGAATCCCTTGGATACCGATAGATGACATCCGATGTTTAACATTGTAGTACCTCCGAAATTCAATTCCTTACTATTTTATCACAAAATTGCAAAACTTCCTAGTGATTGTGTCAAAAGGACACTGCTGTTATTTTTGCTCTCCCGGCTTGGGGCGAGGGATTTTTTTCTTGCAAAGTGTAACTTTGCAAACCGGGCATTTCGCGGTATAATAAGGAATGTAATTATTTTTTAGAAAAGAGGTTTTACCATGATTGCAGATAGAATGGTCACATATGTACAGCAGAGTTCTTTGATTCGTGCGATGTTCGAGGAGGGCAAGCGTCTGGCAGCGATCCACGGGGCAGAGAATGTATACGATTTTAGCTTGGGCAATCCGAATGTTGCCGCTCCGCAGGAGGTCAATCAGACGGCGATTCAGATTCTGGAGGATGAGCTGTCTACGATGGTGCATGGCTATATGAACAACTCCGGCTATGATGATGTCCGCACGAAGATTGCCGAATCGCTGAATGAACGGTTCGGTATGGAGCTTGCCGCTCACAATATCTTGATGACGGTCGGTGCTGCCGGCGGGCTGAATGTCATCTTCAAGACGCTGTTGAATCCGAATGATGAGGTTATTACGTTCGCTCCGTATTTCGGTGAGTATCGTGCGTATGTATCGAACTATGATGGCAAGCTGGTCGTTGTATCGCCGAATACGGAGACGTTCCAGCCGAATCTGGCAGAGTTCGCTGAGAAGATTACCCCGCAGACGAAGGCTGTCATTATCAATTCGCCGAACAATCCGACGGGGGTTGTATATTCGGAAGAGACGATTATGGCTTTGTCAGCGATTCTTTTGGAGAAGCAGGCTGAGTATGGTACGGATATCTACTTGATCTCGGATGAGCCGTATCGCGAGCTGGTCTATGATGGCGTAGAGGTGCCGTATCTGCCGAAGTATTATGATAATACGATTGTGGGTTATTCGTTCAGTAAGTCGCTCTCTCTTCCGGGGGAACGTATCGGCTATCTTGTTCTGCCGGATACGCTTGCTGACAGTCAGAATATCATTGCGGCGGCGAATGTTGCCAACCGTATTCTCGGTTTCGTCAATGCACCGTCGCTGTTCCAGCGTGTCGTATCGCGTTGTCTCGATGTCGATATTACGCCGAATATTGAGGCATACAATGCGAATCGTGAGCTTCTCTATACGAATCTCTTGTCCTACGGCTATACGTGTATCAAGCCGGAAGGGGCATTCTATCTGTTCATGAAGTCGCCAATCGAGGATGATATTGCCTTCTGCCAGATGGCGAAAAAATACAACCTGCTGATTGTACCGGGTACTTCGTTCGGATGCAGTGGCTTCGTCCGTATTGCATATTGCGTATCGCATGATACGGCGAAAAACGCTCTGCCTGCGTTCAAAAAACTGATGGAAGAGGTCAAATCTCTCTGATTGAATAGATATTATCCTGATATAAGTATCTCTCCGGTATGCTCCGGTTAGATAAACAGCCCATACAGGCTAGTCTTGTATGGAGAAAGCAAAAGAGGAATCTCTGTAGAAGAGATTCCTCTTTTGTTTTTATCACGATTGGGTTTCACCACTTACACCGGCAGACAACCGCTTGTATACAAACAGAAAAACATCGGACTAGTGCAAAACTAGAGGGGTACAATTCCCCACAGCCCCACACCAATGCGATGTTTTATCTGGTCCTAGTATAAAGCACGAAGACAACCTTATCAAACTAAAGCAATCTAAAAATTGATTTTTTCATAAAATATAATACGCAAGAGAATAACACAAAAGCACGATAATCTTGCATATACCCTAGCCTACTTCTTACGAGTGCTTGGCTAGCTTCATACGCATATATAGGCTAACTTGTCATGCATAATAAGACTGCGATACACTAACATGATAGCCCGGCTCATACGCAATCCCTCTCCTTACAAATGCTTAGCTAGCTATCACGCATAACAGAAGGGCAACATACTAACACGCAAGCCGTCTCCTTACGAATACATAGCTTACTTATCATGCATAACAGAAGGGTAACATACTAATGATAGCCCTACTCATACGCAAGCCTTTCTCCTTACGAATGCACAGCTTGCTTATCATGCATAGCAAGAAGGCAATACGCCTGCACGATAGTCCTGCTCATACGCAAGCCTACTACTTACGTTTGCATGGCTAACTTCTTACGCATATACGGCTAGCTTATCACACATAACAGGAAGGCGACATACTAGCATGATAGCCCTGCTCATACGCAAGCCTACTACTTACGAATGTATGGCTTGCTATCACGCTTGACAGTAAGACACCACGCTAACATGATAGCCCTGCTCATACGCAAGCCTACTCCTTACGAATACATAGCTTGCTTATCACGCATAGCAAGAAGGCAATACACTAACAGGATAGGCACATACGCAATCCCTCTCCTTACGAATGCTTAGCTAGCTATCACACATACACAGATTGCTTATCACGCATAGCAAGACTGCGATACACTAACACGCAAGCCTGGCTCATACGCAAGCCTGCTTCTTACGCATACTTAGCTAGCTATCACACATACACAGATTGCTTAGCATGCATAGCAAGAAGGGCAACATACTAATATGATAGCCCTACACATACGCAAGCCTGCTCCTTATGATTCCTTAGCTATCTTCTTACGCATATATAGCTAACTTGTCATGCATAGCAGAAAAGCGACACGCTAGCATGATAATCTTGCATATACTCTAGCCGACTCCTTACGAAGGCTAAGCTACCTTCTCATGCATATACGGCTAGCTTAGCACGCGTAGCAGGAAGGCAATACACCAACAGGATAGCCTTGCATATACGTAAGCTTACTCCTTACGAGTGCCTAGCTTGCTTATCACGCATACACAGATTGCTTAGCATGCATAGCAGGAAAGCAACACACTAACACGCAAGCCTGCTCCTTATGATTCCTTAGCTATCTTCTTACGCATATATAGCTAACTTGTCATGCATAGCAGAAAAGCGACACGCTAGCATGATAATCTTGCATATACTCTAGCCGACTCCTT
Source organism: uncultured Lachnospiraceae bacterium (assembly GCA_964603455.1). Lineage (GTDB taxonomy): Bacteria > Bacillota > Clostridia > Oscillospirales > CAG-272 > Flemingiibacterium. The sequence continues at coordinate 3,572 of CAZRVL010000081.1, read as the reverse complement.
ACGAAGGCTAAGCTACCTTCTCATGCATATACGGCTAGCTTAGCACGCGTAGCAGGAAGGCAATACACCAACAGGATAGCCTTGCATATACGTAAGCTTACTCCTTACGAGTGCCTAGCTTGCTTATCACGCATACACAGATTGCTTATCATGCATAGCAAGAAGGCAATACACTAACACGCTAGCCCGGCTCATACGCAATCCCTCTCCTTACGAATGCTTAGCTAGCTATCACGCATACACAGATTGCTTATCACGCATAGCAAGACTGCGATACACTAACACGCTAGCCCGGCTCATACGCAATCCCTCTCCTTACGATTGCTTAGCTAGCTTATCACGCATAGCAGAACTAACACGCTAGCCTTACTCATACGCAAGCCGTCTCCTTACGAATGCATGCCTTGCTTATCATGCATAGCAGAAAAGCGACACGCTAGCATGATAGCCTTGCATATACGCAAGCCTGCTTCTTACGCATACTTAGCTAGCTTCTTACGCATACACAGCTTTCTTATCACGCTTAGTGGCGATAGCTGCCATTTAGTATTTCCTATCTCATATATTTCACAAGTAATCGCATATACACTACACTATGATCAATTATTATTTGTTAACTGCGTTACTTTGCAAGATTTTCATTTATTTTGTATGATCCGATTCGCATACAATATTAGACATACAAAAAAGACTGCTCAAAAGAGCAGTCTTTTTGTTGCCTCAAATTTATATTATTTGTCGAACATATTTTTGAGAGCTTGTTTGTTAATGTCACGGTTCATCTGTGCAATGTAAGTCGTGAGCTTAATCTGTTTCGGACAAGCCTGAACACAGTTCTGGCTGTTACCACAGCTGGAGCTACCGCCTTTTTGCATCAACGCGTTTACACGTTTCGGCTGGTCGTATTTACCAGTCGGATGAAGGTTGAAGAGGTGTGCCTGGCCAATAGCTGCAGGACCGATGAAGTCGGACTGCGGACCTACGTTCGGGCATGCTTCCATGCAGCAACCGCAAGTCATGCAACGGGAGATTTCATAAGCTTCCGTAGCCGTGTACGGGTTCTGACGATCAGCCGGTTTTACTTCCCAGCTACCATCAACTGCAACCCAGGCTTGAACCTTTTTTAAGTTTTCGAACATTACCGAACGGTCGATCATAAGGTCGCGGATTACCGGGAAGGTACGAGCCGGAGCCAAACGAATCGGCTGTTCGAGGTGGTCGATGAGGGCTGCACAAGCCTGTCTTGCTTTGCCGTTGATAACCATCATACAAGCACCGCAAACTTTTTCAAGGCAGTTACATTCCCAAACAACCGGTCTTACTTTTTTACCTGCTTTGTTAACAGGGTTTCTCTGGATTTCCATCAAGGAAGATACAACGTTCATCGCCGGGCGATAATCGAGTTCGAATTCTTCCGTGTACGGAGCGCTATCCGGAGAGTCTTGTCTTTCAATAATAAAATGAACTTTTTTCTTTTCACTCATGATTATTTACCTCCCTTTGCGATATCATAACGACGAGGACGCGGTTTAATCATGGAATGATCAAAGTCGATGTAGTCAATTTCCGGAGCCAACGTCTGCGGATTGCATTTTACGCGCGTAGTTTTGAGGAAGTTTTCATCGTCACGGTTCGGGTATTCAGGTTTGTAGTGAGCACCACGGCTTTCATTACGTTTGAGAGCTGCAACCGTAATTGCACGAGCGTATACGATCATGTTACGGAGCTGTCTTACGAACATAACTTCCTGGTTGAACCAACGACCTTTATCGGAAAGACCGATGTGGTTCCAGCGTTCCAAGAGTTTTACGAGTTCTTTATCGCAATATTCAAGTTCGCTGTTTTTACGTTCGATAGCAACGTTTTTGAGCATTACATCGCCGAGTTCTCTGTGGAGAACGAATGCGTTTTCTTCGCCGTCCATTGCCATCAATTTTTCGAAGTCAGCTTCTGCTTTTTCTTTAGCAGCTTTAAGTTCTTCCTGAGTCAACGGTTCGCCTTTTGCGATTGCACCGTCAATCCATACGCGGTTTTTCGCGAATTCCATTGCTTTCGGACCGGAAATCGTACCGGAGTGAGCAGCGGAAAGGAGGGAGTTAGCACCAAGACGGTTAGCACCATGGTACTGGTAGTCACATTCCCCGGAGGAGAAGAGACCGATGATGTTCGTTCTGTGGCAAACGTCTACCCACATACCACCCATCGAGTAGTGAACCGACGGGAAGATCTGCATCGGAACTTTACGCGGGTCATCGCCTACGAATTCTTCGTAGATTTCGAGGATACCGCCGAGTTTACGGTTGAGGTAATCCGTATCAATGTGGGAAAGGTCGAGATATACTCTGTTTTCGCCGTCGATACCGAGACCATCATGTACGCAAACTTTGAAGATTGCACGTGCTGCGATGTCACGCGGAACCAAGTTGCCGTATGCCGGGTACATATCTTCGAGGAAGTACCACGGTTTGCCATCTCTGTACGTCCATACACGACCACCTTCACCACGAGCCGATTCGGACATCAGGCGGTTTTTGTCATCGCCCGGGATAGCCGTCGGGTGGATCTGAATGAATTCCGGGTTACCGAGGTAAGCACCATCCTGGTAGCAGGAGGATACTGCCGAACCCGTGCAGATCGTGGATGCAGTACATTTACCGAATACGTAACCAGGACCACCAGTTGCGATGATAACTGCATCACCAGCAAATGCTTGGATTTCCATCGATTTCATGTTCTGAGCGATGATACCGCCGCATTCGCCTTCTTTATTTTTAATGATTTCAATGAATTCCCAGAATTCATATTTCGTTACCAAGCCTATTGTTTCCCACATACGAACTTGTTCATCAAGCGCGTAGAGGAGCTGCTGACCGGTCGTTGCACCGGAGAAGCAAGTACGTTTGTTTTTCTGACCACCGAAGTTACGAAGGTCAAGAACACCTTCTGCTGTACGCGTGAAGGTAACACCCATACGGTCGAACATCTCAATCAATTTTGGAGCATTTTCTACCATGCCTTTGATTGCAACTTGGTCACCCAAGAAGTCACCACCGTATACGGTATCATCAAAATGTTCCCAAACACTGTCGTTCTGACCTTTGGTGTTCATAACTGCGTTAATCCCGCCCTGTGCACAAACCGAGTGGGAACGTTTTACTGGACATAACGAAAAGAGTTCTACTTGACCGCCGGCTTCACAAATTTTCATCGTAGCCATCAAACCGGACAAGCCGCCACCTACAACAATAATTTTTTTCACTCAGGTTCTCTCCTTATCAAATATTATACAGAAAACGAGTTTCTATACGGTTTTTATTAAGCGAAGAATTTGAGCGTAGATGCTACACCAACAACGGAAAGCACTACAAACAAAATCCATGCAATTTTGTTAATAACACTCTGCACGCGAGGACCTTTTGCAATACCCCAAGTAATGGAGAACGTGAAAAGACCGTTCGTGAAGTGGAAGATCGCAGCTACCAAACCAATTACATAGAGCGCCATGAAGAGCGGGTTGCTGAGATAATCACTCATCTGTGCAAAGCTGATGCCCGTGGAACCTTTTACAATGA
>CAZRVL010000080.1:0-9235 GCA_964603455.1 uncultured Lachnospiraceae bacterium | reverse complement strand
AGGTCTGCTCAACAGATATTTCAACGCTTAAATAAAAAAATATGCGGTTCATCGGACTCGGTGAGCCGCATTACTTTAACAGTTTAGATTTCTGCTCATTTTTCGAGGAAATCCGCGATTTATTTCTTGAAATATACTTAAATTCTGTCGGCAGTCCCAAAACACGGTACTGACCGCGAAAATGATCCGAGATGCAGCCTGCCGTATCGTATTTTGAACGAAATACAGCAGTCATCCTTAGATTTTAACGGAGGAACCACCATGATAACACTAAATTCTTCAAGGCTCGGAAATATGTTCAAGAGCGCGTCCGAATACTTTTTGAACGATATTGATCCGAGCATACACAAAAATGCGTATGTCGGAGTTCACTCCGAATGGTTCGCCGAGAGCGAATTTGCCGGAAAATATCTCGACACGCTCGTCACTTATTCAAAATATTACAACTCGATCGGCGAGAGCGAAAAAGCCGCAAGATCACTCGAAAACGCAAAGCAGATCGTTGACTCGATAATCGAAAATCAGCGGTCTGACGGATATATCGGCGGACTTGGCGAAGGCTTTGAGACACTGAATTTTTCGGTCTGGAATCAGGCATTCACAATGCTCGGACTCATCTCCTACTATGAAGCGACCTCGGACGCTTCGGCACTCGAATGCGCCTTGAGGATAGCACACTTCAATGCCGAACTTTTCATGAGCGGCAAGGCTGACATAAATTCGGGAATAAACAACGGAAGTCAGCATTTATCGATACTTTTGCCGCTGGTACGTCTGTCAAAGGTATCCGATGACCCGACCGTCAAGCTGTTCATCCAGTATATCATCTTCTCTATCCGCGCCTCTGACAATAATTTCTTCGAATTTAAGTCGATACTCGATCTGCGCTCGAAAAAAGGCATAGAAAATTTCCTGATACTCATCGGACTGCTCGAATACGGTATCGAATTTGACGATGTAAATGCCGTGTCCGCCTGCAAAAAATACTGGGATGAGCTTAAATTGACCCAGATACGCGAGAACGGCAACGGAACTGTCGGCGAGGTCTGGACAGAAAACGGAAATGCGCCGAAAATGCTCTCTGCCGACATGAAGCCGGACGAGAACTGTGTCGCGGTCGGATACATTGAATTTTCGCTGGCACTGTATTATCTGACACACGACACGAAATATATTGATGAGGTCGAGAAAACGGTATTCAATCATCTTCTCGGCGCGGCAAGTCTCGACGGCAGCGATTTCGCGTATTATCAGCCGAACTTCGGCAGAAGGATAACTCATACCGAAGCATCTATGTACAAATGCTGTCGATACCGCGGATATTCGGCGGTCAGTCATATTCCGGATATGCTCTTTTTGCGCGAGGATGACACGATACATACACTTTTGTATGCAGATTCGAGATATAAGGACAATGATATTATAATTGAAGAAAAGTCGGAATATCCATACGGCAAAAGACTGCATCTCTCGGTCGAAGCGAAGAATGCGCCGTTGAAAATATCACTCCGCATACCGAAATATGCCCAAAATGCCCTGCTGACACTCGGCGAAAGCAAGCTGCATCCGAACGGTCACATCGTCACAGTCGAGATAAACGAGGTCGGAAAATATGACATCGACCTTTCGTTCGAGCTTTCGCCTGAAAAGCACGAAGTCATGATCGACGGCGTAAAGCGGCTCGGATTGACCTACGGCTCTGTCCTGCTCGCCGCCGAGACCGATGGAGATGTTGACCTTTTGAAGGTCGATACCTCCATGCCGATAAGCAAAATATCAGATTTCGATTTCGAGCTTTCGAACGTAAAATTTACCGACTACGCCTCTGCCGGACGCGAACATAATTTCATAGTTTGGTGCAGAGCCGAATAAAGATTCATCAGTCAACCTATTCAAAACAGGTTGACTTTTTTTGATCCGAAAAGCATCGGTTTGCGGCTTTGCAGGGCATATCGTTTTGCCCTTTTGCAGAAATTATTTTTTGTGGCTTGTACGGAGTCCGATCATACTCGCTAATCTCGCAATGTAAGTTTTATGTAAAGTCAACCTATACCTAATGTAAAAAAATCCGGGGATGGCTTGACTTTTTCGGCACGGTATTGTATAATATATGTAATGTAATGTAAAATAATTGAAAAGATGGAGTAAAGATCAGTAAAATGGATATTTTCGACCTAATAGTTCTGCTCGGCGGACTGGGATTTTTTCTGTACGGAATGTCTCTCATGGGCAGTGGACTCAAAAGCGCAGCCGGCTCAAAGCTCGAAGCAATACTTGAAAAATTAGCCGGAACACCAATAAAGGGCATCCTCCTCGGCACTATCGTAACCGCGATAATCCAGTCTTCATCGGCTACTACAGTAATGGTCGTCGGCTTCGTAAACTCCGGAATAATGAAGCTGACGAACGCAGTCGCGATCGTCATGGGCGCGAACATCGGTACGACTATGACCGGATGGGTGCTCTGTCTCGCCGATCTCAACGGAGATTCGCTCTTTTTCGAATTTTTGAAGCCCTCGACCTTCGCGCCGATAATGGTTCTCATCGGAACTGTCATGGTCGTATTCCTCAAAAACTCGACAAAGCAGAATATAGGTAAGATAATCCTCGGATTCGGAACTCTGATGGTCGGAATGTCGAATATGTCGGCTGCCGCAGAACCCCTCTCCGAAATGCCGGAATTTCTCAGCTTCATAACCCTCTTCTCGAATCCGCTGCTCGGCATAATGGTAGGAACGGTGCTCACCACCGTAACTCAGTCCTCTTCGGCTTCGGTCGGTATATTGCAGGCTCTCGCGCTTTCGGGCATCCTTCCCTATTCGGCAGTCGTTCCGCTGGTACTCGGAATCGGTATCGGTGCAAGTATGCCGGTAATGATCTCGTCAATCGGCGCGAATGCGAACGGAAAACGCACGGCATTCATTTATCTTTACTACAATATTTTGAGAACGATAATAATCGTTCCGATATTCTACGGACTCAATGCGGTGTTCGACTTCTCGTTCATGAGCGAAAATGCAACTATGTTCGGCATCGCCACGATAAATTCGGGCTTCAACATCGCCGCTACGATAGTCCTCTTCCCGTTTGCAAAATATCTCGAAAGGCTAACGATAATCACGGTCAAGGACGACAAGTCGAACGAAAAAGCCGATTCAATGCTCGAACTTATCGACAAACGCTTTCTTGCGACTCCCGAATATGCACTCAATCAGTGCCACACGGTCATCTCGCACATGGCTGAGCTCGACCTTTTCAACATAACCACAGCCATGAAGCTTCAAAGCAAATATGACGAGGAGCTTGGCAAAAAGATCGAGGAAAACGAAAATCTCGCCGATGAATACGAGGACGAGCTTGGTTCGTATCTTGTTGAGATAAGCCGTCTTAACCTGCCAGAACAAGAGAGCTACAGAGCTTCGATGTATATCCATTCGGTCGGAGACTTCGAGAGAATATCCGACCACTCGATGAACCTCTGTGAACTGGCACAGAAGATCTCGAAGCAAAATATCGTCTTCTCTGACGGCGCAAAGCAGGAGCTTGAAACGATAAATGCCGCGATAACCGAAATACTCGATCTTGCCGTCACCTCATACCGCGACAGCGATATGGCATCGGCGATACGCATCGAGCCGCTCGAAGAGGTCATTGACGTGCTTTGTGCGGAGCTTAAGGACAGACACGTCCGCAGACTTCAGCAGGGTCTTTGCTCGGTCGAGACCGGCTTCGTCTTCAACGATATACTCAACAACTACGAGCGCATATCCGACCACTGCTCGAACCTTGCGATATACGTGCTCAGGTCTCACGATAAGATATTCGACCCGCACAAGTATCTCCTCGGAATCGAGCACAAGGAATATTTCGAGAGTATGTTCCGCGAATACAGCGAAAAATACTGCCGCAATATCGGCATAAAGGTATAAAAACAGACCTGCCAGATGAGCATAAGATCCATCCGGCAGGCATTTTTATTTGTATGTATCCCTATGAAAGGCATAGCCGAAAAGGCAGCCCATCAGTGCGAGAAGTCCGTATTCGAAAATATAGTGCAGATCGCTCTGCGCATAATTCAAAACGAGCGTCGGAGCGAATATCAGTGCCACTACAACGCAGTAGTACCAGACCCAGCCGTTGATCTTTCCGAAGATCAAGCCTCCGCCGAGACAGCACGCCGGTGTTATCACCATCAGCGCGAAGTCCTCGAAGGCTGTCCCCTCAAGTGCCGGCGGAACAAGGTAAAAGAGTACGAACATCACCAAAAGATATGGTATCCATTTGCGAAACGGCACCTTTTCCATCAGTTCTTCTCCCTCTTCGCGTTCTCACGGCGCGCCTTTGCAAGCTCATATTCGTGCCGCTCCTCTTCGGTCTCAACGCAGAGCGGCGGAACCTCTACCGGACGGTCATTCTCATCGAGCGCGACCATCGTGAGATATGCGGAATTTATGAGATGCCGCGAGCCGTCAAGATGCTCAACGTATGATCTCGTACATACATCCATTGAAGTTCTTCCGGTATACACGACTCTGCTCGTCAGCACCAGCAGATCGTTCGCATATGCCGGCTCTTTAAATTCAAGCCGCTGAACACTTACAGTCGTGACGTTGTGACCCGAATGCCGTCTTGCCGCGACCGCCGAATTTATGTCTATCCACTCCATAAGCTTTCCGCCGAAAAGTCTCGAATATCCGTTCATGTTTCCGAGCGACAGGATGTGTACCGATTCGGTATAGGATTCACTTGATCTTTTCATTTCCATTTTCTTTTTTTCCTTTTTATTAAAATATCAGCCGATTACCTTCGCTGCGACCTCACGGTTCGTCACGTATGCAACATCCTGCTTTCCGGAGATCCGTCCGCAAAATTCCTCTAACTTGTCCCAGTTATCGAATTTGTCAAACTCGAAGCTGTGTCCCCAAAGATAGAATAGCTTATCGTCATCGCCGCCATAGCTTAAAAACTCCTCGGTCAGCTGATCGAGCTGTTCATATTCGTTCGGATGGAAATAGCAGCTCGGATACCATGCCATAAGCTTTTTCGGCATTTCGAGCGTGAAATGCGAGCCGACCGCTCTGGCATAGATTATATCCGTATTTTCGCGGATTATTCTTATAGTCTCATCGTTGAAATACGGACCTCCCGGATATGCCATTCCGATGAGCTTGTATCCGCACAGCTTTTCGAGCGCGTCAGCGTCATCCTTTACCTGATGTATGACCTCGGCTTCGTCACAGTTCAAGAGATTCGGATGGGTGACGGTATGTACCGCTATCTCATGACCCTTGTAAAGCTCTGCGACCTCGCAGACTTCTATCTCGTCATGATTTACCTTTATCCCTCCGTGAACGATGTCGTGTTTATTTCCGAAAAGTCCGGAATTCAGGTTGAATGTACATTTTAAGCCGTACTTATTGAGTATCTCAACAAATCTGCGGTCTTGAACCGTTCCGTCATCAAAGCTCATGGTGAAATATTTCATTTTTATTATCATCCTCTCGATAAAAATATTTTACACCTATATTATAATACATTTCGCTTCGAAAATCAACAATTTTCTAAAAAAATATCAATTTTGTCTTGAAAAATTCAAAAAAAAGTGGTAAACTATAATTACCTACACTGTATTAACTAATTGGAGGTCAAAATGCAAAAGGATAGACCCGCATTCCGCAGTGCCGTCGGCGGATACAACAAGCAGGATGTCAACGAATACATCGCTTCACTTAGCGATGACTTCGCCAAGGAACGAGCAGAGTATGAAAAAAAGCTCGATGAGCTTTCAAAAGAGATCGATTCCCTGCGCGCCGATAAAGATGCAGCTTCCGCGATGCCGGCATTTCCTGACGCTTCGGTCGAGCTTGATCTGGCAAATTCACTTATCGCCGAGCAGCAGCAGACGCTCGAAAAGCGCACAGCCGAGCTTGAAGCCCTGAAAGCCGAGCATGACGGCTGCATTGAAAAAATAAACTCACTCGAAGCCGAGCTCGAACGCTTCAAGGGTTCGGAGGAAAAGCTCTCCGAATATGACCGAATGTCAAAGAAGATGGGCGAGCTTCTCTTGAAGGCAGCTTCGAGCGCGGAAAAGATCAAAGCCGAAGCCGAAGTCGAGGCAGCCGAGATACTCAGCTCCTCAAGAGAAAAGAGCCGCGAATTGACTTCACGCGCAAATGAGCTATCCTCAACGCTCGATGAGCATTATTCGAAGGCTGTCGCCGCAATAAACCGCAAGCTCACAGAGCTCGTAAACGAGGGCTTTGACACCCTGAACAGCTCTATGAAGTCGGCTGACGAGGAGCTGTGTACCCTGCTCGACCGCCGCCGCTCGGCTGCAAAAGCCGCAGTTCTGCGCACTGCCGAAAGTCTCCCTGAACTCGAAGCACTCGCAAGGTTAGGAGAAAGCTCGAATGAGTCGCCGTCCGTCAAGTCCTGACGGTCTTGCCGAAAAGCTCGGCGCGAACATAAAGGCTGCGCGTTTAAGTCTCGGTCTTACTCAGGGAGAATTGACCGGTGAGGATCTGACGCGAAATATGCTGAGCAGGATAGAGAACGGTGCCGCTCTGCCATCACTTCCGACACTTTGCACGATAGCCGAAAAGCTCGGCATTCCGCCCGGGGCATTGCTCGGAGATCTCGGCGGATACATCGCCGCGAGAATGGGCAAGGACTTTCGTGTACTGCTCGCAAAAAACAAATATTCGGAGATAATCGACCGCTGGAATGCACATATCTCGAAATACCCTCAGATCGAGCCGGATGCCGAGCTGACCGAGATACTGATAACTGCCATGACAGAGCATTCGATCGAGCTTTACCGCACAGGAAGGCTGACAGCTGCAACCGAGCTTTTGAACCGTGTGGACAATATGCCCGACCCCAAAGGCTATGATGTCGTGCATTCGCGGACAAAGGCATTGACCTGTCGGATGCTCATCGAAGGTGCTATGGGCAAAAAATGTGACGATGAGGGGCTTGTACGACTCAGAGGACTGGTGTTTACCGACAACGGACAGGCGATATACGTTTTGGGGCGCGAGCTGCTGTCCGATGCGGTGAGAAAAGCAAATTCAGAACCGGACGAAAATGCGGCTGAATACCGCAGGATAATGATTCCGCTGCTCGAATGCCTTCCCCACGGACTTATCCGTGACCACATCGAGGCAAAGCTCGAAATGGCTGACGCAGAATATTTAAACGCGAAATCGATACTCCTGACGCTGATACGCGACGGTCTGACACCGAGCGTGCTCTATGATCTCTACACCGATCTCGAACATTGCTGCAAATGCTGCGGAGATTTCGAGAACGCATATAAATATTCGGTCGAAAAATTGAGCATTCTGCAAAGAATGAAATAAACATTTAAGGATCAAAAAATGCAAAAATTTCGTATCGGTCAGGGGTATGATGTACATCGTCTGACCCCCGGACGCAAACTGATTTTAGGCGGTGTCGATATACCACACCCATACGGTCTGCTCGGACATTCGGACGCAGATGTACTGGTTCACGCGGTCATGGATGCGCTTTTGGGAGCCGCGGCACTCGGCGACATCGGAAAGCTGTTCCCGGACAGCGCCCCAGAATATCTCGGAGCGGATTCGCTCGTGCTTGCCGAAAAAGTCGGTGAGCTATTGAGAGAAAACGGATATTCAATCGAAAATATAGATTCCACGATAGTCGCTCAAAAGCCGAAATTAGCTCCGCACATAGAAAAAATGCGCGAGAACATCGCCGCCGCGCTTAAAATACCAAAAGCTTCGGTAAGCGTCAAGGCTACTACCGAGGAACATCTCGGCTTCACCGGTGCGTGTGAAGGAATAGCCGCCCAGGCTGTCGCGCTGATCTCCTCCACGCGCTGAATATATACTCGCCGACATTTTGCGGATATTATGCCTGCTTTCATGGACTTTCGATTTCCTTCCGCAATTCGGTCTGCGCTGTACTGATAACATAATATGCCGATCTCGCCGGAATGTTCCGCAAGGTCGAAAAAAGCCGAAAAGGCTCAATAAATAAACACAATCATAGCTCAAAATTAGCTGAAAGGATCGGACACAAATCATGATAAAAATATCTCCCTCTCTGCTTGCCGCAGATTTTTCACGTCTCGGTGAGGAGGTCAAAAAGGTCGAGGACGGTGGCGCGGATATGCTCCACCTCGATGTGATGGACGGCGTATTCGTCCCGAACATCAGCTTCGGCGCGTGCGTTATCGGCGCACTCCGCAAGAAAAGCTCGCTCTTGTTCGATGTACACCTGATGATCACTAATCCGATACGCTATATCGAGGATTTTGTCAAGGCTGGCGCGGACATGATCACTATACATTACGAAAGCTGCTCGAATCAGATCGAGGTGCTCAAAAAAATACGCGATTCGGGCTGCCGTGCGGCGATCTCGATAAAGCCCGCGACCCCGGCATTCGTTCTCGAACCGATACTCCGGTATGTAGATATGGTACTGGTGATGACAGTCGAGCCCGGCTTTGGCGGTCAGTCGTTCATTCCCGAAACTATGGAGAGCGTGCGTGCGCTCGATGCCATGATAAAGTCAAAGGGACTTGACATCGACATACAGGTCGATGGCGGCATAACTCCTGAGACAATCCGCACGGCATTCGATGCCGGAGCTAACGTGTTCGTTGCCGGCTCATCGGTATTCAAAGCCGCAGATCCTGCCGCAGCTATATCGGCTCTGAGGGCTGCCTGCGAATAATTGACCATAAAAAAGACTGATATATCGGTCTTTTTTTATTTGTAGGCTATTGCATTTTCTGCCGATTTGTGGTATAATGGTTATGATTAATTTTCGTGGGAGTCGTATATGGTATTTTCTTCAACTGTATTCCTTTTTATTTTTCTTCCTATAGTGTTCATTCTTCACACAATCCTGCCCGACAAGTATATGTGGCTCAAGAACGCGCTGCTATCTGTGGCAAGCCTTATTTTTTATGCCTACGGTGAGCCGGTCTATATAGTCATAATGATCGCTTCGGTCACTCTTAACTATTTTGCGGCGCGCATATTGTCCACAATGAGCCACGGAGCTCGCAAGGCGGTCTGTATTTCGACCGTTGCCATAGACCTTGCCGCACTTTGCTTTTTTAAATATGTTCCATGGTTGGTCGGAGTCGTCAATTCGACCTTCTCGCTCGAACTGCCGATCCCCGGCTTCTCTATCCCGGTCGGAATATCCTTTTACACCTTCCAGATATTGTCATATGTGGTCG